>NZ_JAWSUJ010000010.1:0-49516 GCF_033549285.1 Halomonas sp. | reverse complement strand
CAAGCAGCCAAGCAGCCAAGCAGCCAAGCAGCCAAGCAGCCAAGCAGCCAAGCAGCCAAGCAGCCAAGCAGCCAAGCAGCCAAGCAGTGTGTGACGCTCACGAGCAAAAGCAAACGCCGAGGCAATGGCCTCGGGGTTTGCTTGTAGCTCGGCGCTCGTGGCTCGTGGCTCGTGGCTCGTGGCTCGGCGCTACCTTAACCTCGTCAGCATCCCGTCCAGGGTCCCGTAGAGCCACTCGCGAAAGCGCTGCAGGCGCGGCCGTCGCGACCAGGCCTCGGGGTCGATCTCCCGGCTCGACGCGAAGTTGCGTTCGAAGAGCCCGGCGACCTCGGCGGCGAAGCGGGGGTCATCGACCTCCTGGTTGGCCTCGAGGTTCCACTGCAGGCTCCAATGGTCGAAGTTGCACGAACCGAGGCTGACCCAGTCATCGGCCAGCGAGAACTTGGCATGGATGAAGGTGGGCTGGAACTCGAAGATGCGCACCCCCGCCCGCAGCAGGCGACCATAGAAGCGCTGTCCGGCATAGCGCACGCCGGGATGGTCGTGGAGCTCGCCCGGCAGCAGCAGGCGCACGTCGACGCCGCGCCGGGCCGCTCGGGCCAGGCGCATGCGCAGGGTGAAGGTGGGCACGAAGTAGGGGGTACAGATCCACAGCCGCTCCGCGGCGGTCGAGACCCGATGATGCAGCGAGTGGCGGATCGCCTGGTAGCGATAGCCCTGCCCCCAGACCACGCGACCGCGCATGCCGCGGTAGCCCTCGCGCTGGCGCATCGCGAGCTCCAGCCCCCGCACCAGGGAGGCCCTGCCCGGCCCGCGACTCATCGGTGAGTCCCAGAGCCGGCAGAACAGCCGCACCCAGTCGGCCACCACCGGCCCCTCGATGCGCATCGCCACCTCGTACCAGGCATCCAGGAACTCGTCCACCGCGCCGAAGCCGCCGGTGAAGGCCTCGGCACCGTCGACCACCACCAGCTTGCGGTGGTCCCGGGTCAGGTTGCGCACCAACGACTGCATCCCCAGGGGATTGAAGAAACGCAGCGCCACGCCCCCCGCCTCGAGACGCTGGCGATCGGCAGTGGCGAGCCCCATGGCACCATAGCCGTCGAGCAGCAGCATCACCGACACGCCCCGCTCGGCGGCACGAAGCAGCGCCCCGATCAGCGCGGTGGCCAGCCGGCCGGATTCCATCAGGTAGAGCTCGATCAGCAAGGAGTGGCGCGCCCGGTCGACGGCCTCGAACATCGTGGGCAGGAAGAGGGCCGCCTCGGGAAGCAGTTCGAAGTGATTGCCGTCTCGCCACATGCCGTGCATGGCACCGTCCCTGTCACATACCGTTACAGCATTGACGCATGTTTGCCGTCCCGGGAAAAGCCCGGCCCCCTGACCGCCGGGGGACGGGCCGCTATACTGACGGTTCACTCCCGGGCACAGGCGACAGGATGGGCCTTGCACGCATGCTGGCCGGCGCGCTGCGCGCGCCCCTCGAGGGACTGATGGCCCGCTGGGCCCGGATCCGGCTGATCGAGCCCGCCCCCGAGGCGCTCCCCCTCGAGCCGACGCTTCCGACCCTCTATGTGCTGCCGCATCCGGCGCTCTCCGATACCCTGCTGCTGGCATCGCTGACCCGTGCCAACGGTCTGCCGACGGCCGGCGGCCGGCGCACCATCGGCGCGGTCACCCTGCCCGCCAGCATGGCGCTGCCTGCCCCGAGCCGACGCCTGTGGCGCCCAACGCGGCGACCGGAGGCCCCCTTCCTGTCGCTGATCGAGCAGTGCCAGCGTGATCCCGGCCGTGACGTCCAGCTGGTGCCGGTGAGCATCTTCTGGGGACGTGCCCCGGGCAAGCGCTTCGGTTTCTGGCAGCTGCTCGCCGCGGACAGCTGGCAGCTCACCGGGCGGCTGCGCCGGCTGCTGTCGGTGGTTGTCCACGGCAAGGACGTGGAGGTCCATCTCGGCACGCCGCTAAGACTCTCCGAACTGCTCGACGCGCGCGAGGCCGACCTCACCAATCGCAAGGTCGCCAGGCTGCTGCGGGTGCACTTTCGCCGCCTGCGCACCCGGGTGCTGGGGCCGGACCTCTCCCATCGGCGCACCCTGATCGAGGGGATCGCCGCGAGCCCCGAGGTGCGCCGCGTCATCCGCGAGGTGGCGGTCGCGGAGCAGCGCTCGGTGCCGCGTCTCGAGGGCCGGGCCCGCCGCTATGGCCGCGAGATCGCCTCGAACATGACCTACCCGGTGCTGCGCTTCATGGACGGCCTGCTGAGGCGTCTCTGGAACCGCCTCTACGACGGCGTGGCGGTGCACGGCCTGGAGCGGGTCAAGGCCATCGCCGGGGACCATACCCTGGTCTACGTCCCCTGCCATCGCAGCCACATCGACTACCTGCTGCTCTCCTACGTGCTCTACCGCGACGGCCTGATGCCCCCGCACATCGCCGCCGGACGCAACCTTGACATGCCGCTGATCGGCCCGCTGCTGCGTCGCGGCGGAGCCTTCTTCATGCGTCGCAGCTTCCGCGACAACCGCCTCTATGCCACGGTCTTCAACGAGTACCTGCACCGCCTGATCGCCCGCGGCCACCCGCTGGAGTACTTCATCGAGGGCGGGCGTTCGCGCAGCGGGCGCATGCTGCCTGCCCGGCCCGGCATGCTCTCGATGACCCTGCGCTCCTACCTGCGCGGCGCACGCGCCGGCGGCCAGCCGCTGGTCTTCGTGCCGGTCTACATCGGCTACGAGCGCATCCTCGAGAGCGGCAGCTACCAGCGCGAGCTGCATGGCGGCAGGAAGCGAAAGGAGAGCCCCTGGGGCCTGCTGCGGGTGCTCGGCCGGCTGCGCCAGCCCTTCGGGCAGGTCACCGTGAACATCGGCGAGCCCCTCTCGCTCCCGGCCTTCCTCGACGCGGAGGTGCCCGGCTGGCGAGGGCGGCTCGACGACCCCCGCCCGCCCTGGCTCGCCCGCGCCGTCCCCCGCCTGGGCGAGACCCTCTCGCGTCGCATCAATGCCGCCGCCGCCCTCAATCCGGTCAACCTGGTGGCCCTGGTGCTGCTGGCCACCCCCCACCATGCCATCGAGGCCAGCCTGCTCAAGCGCCAGCTGGCGCTGCTGGTGGCCCTCCAGCAGCGCCTCCCGGGCGGTCAGCATGTCAGCCTGCCGGAGGGCACGCCCGACGCCTGGCTCGAGCGGGTTATCGCCCTGGGGATGGTCGAGCGACGCCCGCACCCGTTGGGCGACATCATCGTCGCCGACGGCCGCCAGGCCGGCCTGCTTGGCTGGTACCGCAACAACGTGCTGCACCTCTTCGCCCTCGCCGGGCTCACCGCCTTCACGTTCCGCCACCAGGCCTGCCATGACCTGGATGGCCTGGTGGCCCTGCTCGCCCCCGGCTGGCCGATCCTCACCCGCGAGCTGGTGATCGCCCCTCCGGCCTCGCTGCGCGAGGAGCTGGCCGGGATGCTCGACGCCCTGGTCGAGGCGGGACTGCTGGAAGCCGAGGGCGGGCGCTGGCGACGGCCTCGGGAGTCCCTGGAGGCCGGGGAGCAGCTGCGCATGCTCGGGGGCCTGATGCAGCCTTCGCTGGAGCGCGGCTACCTGCTGCTGTCGGTCCTGTTGAGCGAGCCCTCGGGGCGCTTCACCGCCGACGAGCTGACCGCGCGCAGCCGCGAGCTCGCCGAGCGGCTGGCCCTGCTCTCGGGGCTGGATGCGCCGGAATTCTTCGATACCCGGCTGTTCTCCGGCCTGGTGGAGAGCCTGGAGGCGCAGGGATGGCTTCACGCCGAGGAGGGCCGCCTGGTGTTCGATGACCGCCTGAGCGAGGCGGCCCAGCGGAGCCGGGCGCTGTTCGACCCGGCGCTGCGCCACCGGCTGCAGCTGGTCAGTCGCCCGGAAGCGGGCTGACCTCAGGCCTCCAGGCGGCGGTGGACGTAGAGGTCATAGCGACTGGTCTTGTCCTCGATGACGTGGCGCGGCGACGGCCCCTCGATGGACGGGGCCTTGCGCGGCCGCTTGACCACCACCCGGTGGGTCGCCACGTCCAGTGCCGCCTCCAGCAGCCGCGGGGCATCCGGGTCATCGCCGGCCAGGGTGCGGAAGAGTCGCATCTCCTTCTTGACCAGCGCGGACTTGTCGCGGTGGGGGAACATCGGATCCAGGTGGATCACCTGGGGCGCCACGCTGCCGCTCGCCACCAGCGCCTCCAGTCCCCGGGTCGCGTCGCCGTGAACCAGTGCCATGCGCGCGGCGATCTCGTCGATCCCGGCGTCCTCCCGGGCACGGGCCAGGCCGTCCTCCAGCAGCGCGAAGATTGCCGCGACCCGCTCGATCAGCAGCACCTCGGCCCCCAGGCTCGCCAGCACGAAGGCGTCGCGACCCAGCCCCGCGGTGGCATCCACCACCGAGGGCGTGACGCCCCTGGCCAGGCCGCAGGCGCGGGCCACCAGCTGGCCACGCCCCCCTCCGAAGCGACGGCGATGGGCGGCGCGTCCAGCGACGAAGTCCACCGCCAGCGGATGGCCGAAGCGCTTCGGATCGCCGGCCAGGACCAGGCGCCCCCCCTGGTGGACCAGCAGCAGCTCGGCCTCGCCCTCACCGGCCCGGGGCAGGCCGAGTCGCGCCGCGAGGGCCGGGTCCGCCACCCCCACCGGCACGCCAGGCCTCATCGGCCCTTCAGCCAGGCGACCCGGTCGCGCAGATAGACCGGCTGCACCTCGTGGGGCGGCCGCCCCTTGCCGGCCACGAAGTCGCGCAGCGCCAGCAGGGCCATGTCGGCCGCATCGGCCTCCGGCTCGGGCAGGCAGAGCCCCATGCCGGCCTGCACCTCGGCAGGCATCTGGTCCCACAGGCGCCAGCCGGAGCCGATGCCGACCCAGTCGTGGTCGTCATGGCCGACGGGCAGGCGCAGCCGCGCCGGCGGCATCACCGCCTCCTCGGTCAGCGCCACCGGCGCACCATCGCGGCACTGCCAGGCCGCCACGTAGATCTCGCCCATGCGGGCATCCAGGGCGGTGATCAGCCAGCGGTAGTGGTGGCGACGATGGGCGCCGAGTGCCAGCGCCTCGAGGGTCGAGATACCGACCAGCGGCCGGTCGAGGCCGAAGGCGAGCCCCTGGGCGACCCCCGCGGCGATGCGCAGGCCAGTGAAGGAGCCCGGCCCCCTGCCATAGGCGACGGCATCCAGCGCCGAGGCCGGCAGGCCGGCCTCGGCGAGCACCTCGTCGACCATCGGCAGCAGCCGCCGGGTGTGCTCCCTCGGGGTCAGGGCGAAGCGTGAGATCAGTTCGTCGTCGATGCCCTCGCGGCGGCGCAGCAGGGCGGCGGAACAGGCGCTCGAGGAGGCATCCAGGGCCAGCAGGATCGGCATGGGCAAGAGGTCGCGGCGGGAAATGTCGGGGCATTATACGCGCGCCATCGCCAACGACGAAGGCCCGCGCATGGCGGGCCTTCGTCAAGGGCGCGAGTGGGGGATCAGCCCTCCAGCGCCTCGATCACCTGGGCGGTGATGTCGTCGATGCTGCCCACCCCTTCGACGCGATGGTATTCCGGGGCCGCCTCGGGGTCCTCCTTGGCCCACTGCCGGTAGTAGTCGACCAGCGGCGCGGTCTGCTCGTGGTAGACCGCCAGGCGGTTGCGCACGGTGGACTCGCGATCGTCGTCACGCTGGATCAGCGTCTCGCCGGTGACGTCGTCCTTGCCATCCTCCTTGGGCGGCTGGTACTCGAGGTGATAGACACGGCCGGAGCCCGGGTGCACGCGGCGACCCGCCAGGCGCTTGACGATCTCCTCGTCGTCCACGGCGATCTCCAGCACGTGGTCGATCTTGACCTCGGCATCCTTCATGGCCTGGGCCTGGGGGATGGTGCGCGGGAAGCCGTCGAACAGGAAGCCGTTGGCGCAGTCGGGCTGGCTGATGCGCTCCTTGACCAGGGCGATGATGATGTCGTCCGACACCAGGCCGCCGCTGTTCATGATCTCCTTGACCTTGAGCCCCAGCTCGCTGCCCTCCTTCACCGCGGCGCGCAGCATGTCGCCGGTGGAGATCTGCGGGATGTTGAATCGCTCGCAGATGAACTGGGCCTGGGTGCCCTTGCCGGCACCGGGGGCGCCCAACAGGATCAAACGCATCTGACTGCTCCTTGAAGTGTGAATCACGTACACGAGGAAAGGGAAGACCCGAACGATAACCGTGCCGTCAGGCCCAGACAAGCGAAGTGACCGCCGACAGCCCGCCAAAAGCGGAAAAAAGGTCGGCGTATCAAGCTTGTGGCAGCCAAATAGCACTTTGGTCTGCCCCGGGGATCGAGCCCGCCATAACGGACGACGGCGCCTTGCGGCGCCGTCGTACCAGGCAGGATGGTCGCCCTACAGCAGCAGGCGACGAATATCCGTCAGCAGCTGGCCCAGCAGCGCGGTGAAGCGCGCCGCATCGGCGCCGTTGACCGCCCGGTGGTCATAGGAGAGGCACAGCGGCATCATCAGCCGCGGCTGGAAGGTGGCACCATCCCACACCGGCTTCATCTGCGCCTTGGAGATGCCGAGGATGGCCACCTCCGGGGCGTTGACGATGGGCGTGAAGGCGGTGCCGCCGATGGAGCCCAGGCTGGAGATGGTGAAGCAGCCACCGGTCATCTCCTCGCGCTTGAGCTTCTTCGACTGCGCCTTCTTGGCCAGCTCCACGGACTCCTTGGCAATATCGATCAGCGACTTGCGGTCGGCATCGCGGATCACCGGCACCATCAGGCCGTCCGGGGTGTCCACGGCGACGCCGATATGCACGTACTTCTTGTGCACCACCGTCTCGCCGTCGCTCTTCAGGCTGACGTTGAACTGCGGGAACTTCTGCAGCGCGAAGGCGCAGGCCTTGATCAGGAAGGGCAGCGGCGTGAGCTTCGCGCCCTGGGCCTCGGCCTCGGCCTTCATCGACTTGCGGAAGGCCTCCAGCTCGGTGATGTCCGCCTCGTCGAACTGGGTGACGTGGGGCAGGTTGACCCAGCTGCGATGCAGGTTGGTGGCGCCCATCTTCATCAGGCGCCCCATGGGCTTCTCTTCCACCTCGCCGAACTGGCTGAAGTCCTGGTCGGGGATCGGCGGGATGCCGCCCCCGGCCGCCGCCGGCGGAGCCGCCGCCGCGGGCGTGCTGCCCTTGCCGTCCATCACCTGCTTGACGTAGGCGTGGACGTCCTCCTTGAGCACGCGCTCCTTGGGGCCGCTGGGCCTGACCAGCCCCAGGTCCACGCCCAGCTCCCGGGCCAGCATGCGAACCGCCGGGCCGGCATGCACCAGCTTGCCGTCGCGGGGCTTGTGGGCGGCCATCTGGGCCTCGGGGCTCGGCGAGCCGGCGGGGGTTTCCGTCGGCGCCTCGGCCTTCGGCGTCGCCTTCTGCTCGGGCTGCTTCGCCGCCGGCTTGGCGGCGGGCTTGCTGCCAGCCAGCGGAGTGCCGGCCACCTCGATATAGCCGATCAGGTCACCCTCGGAGACGGTATCGCCCTCCTTCACGGTCAGCTCGAGCAGCTTGCCCTTGTAGGGGCTGGGCACGTCCATGGAGGCCTTGTCAGACTCCAGGGTAATCAGCGGGTCCTCCTCGTCGACCTCGTCGCCGACGCTGGCGGCGATCTCGATGATCGGCACGTCGGAGGAGCCGGAGAGGTCAGGGACGCGGACCTCCTTGCGCTCCGGCTCGCCACCGGCACCCTCCTCCTCGGCCGGGGCCGACGCCTGCGGGGCGCTCGCTGCCGGCTCGGGCGCCGACTCGGCGGCGGGCTCGGCCTCGCCGCCCCCCTCGCCGATACCCGCGTCCGCGATCTCCATGGTGCCGATGACGTCGCCCTCGGAGACGGTGTCACCCTCCTTGACGGTGAGCGAGACCAGCTTGCCGGCATGGGGGCTCGGCACGTCCATGGAGGCCTTGTCGGACTCCAGGGTGATCAGGGTATCCTCGGCGGCCACCTCGTCGCCCTCGGCCACCGCCACCTCGATGATCTCCACATCCGCGGAACCACCCAGGTCGGGGACCTTGATCTCAATGGTGCACTTGCCGCCGCCCCCACTCCTGGCGGCGGGCTTCTCCGGGGCCGGTTCGGGCGCCGACTCGGGTTCCTTCTGCGCCTCGGAGGCCTCGCTCTTCTCCTCGGCCTCGCCGCTGCCCTCGACCTCGATCTCGATCTCGACGATGTCGTCGCCCTCGGAGACGGTGTCGCCCTCCTTGACCAGCACCTTCAGCACCTTGCCGCCCTTCGGCGCCGGCACGTCCATGCTGGCCTTGTCGGACTCCAGCGTGATCAGGGTGTCCTCGGGGGCGATGACATCGCCCTCGGCCACCGCGATCTCGATGATTTCCACATCGGTATCGCCACCGATGTCCGGAACTTTGATGATTTCGCTACTCAAGGTCGCGCTCCTTCAAACTCTTGACGGGGGCGGGCCTCGCGGGCCCGCCATGCCACCGGATCAGTCGGTCGGCGCCTCACACCTCAAGCGGGTTGGGCTTGGCCGGGTCGATGCCGTACTTCTTGAGCGCCTCGCCGACGACCTTGCGATCCAGTTCGCCACGGTCGGCCAGCGCCTTGAGCGCGGCCACGGTCACGAAGCGGCGGTCGACCTCGAAGAAGGCACGCAGCTTCTCGCGGGTATCGGAGCGACCGAAGCCGTCGGTCCCCAGTACATGGTAGTCGGTCGGCACCCAGGCGCGGACCTGGTCGGCGAACAGCTTCATGTAGTCGGTGGAGGCGATCGCCGGCCCCTTGCGGCCTTCCAGGCAGGCAGTGACGTGGGGCTTGCCCGGTTCGGCCTCGGGGTTGATGAAGGCCTGGCGGTCGATCTCCAGGGCCTCGCGGCGCAGTTCGTTGAAGCTGGTGACGCTCCAGATGTCGGCGCCAACACCCCACTCCTCGGCGAGCATCTCGGCGGCGGCCTCGACCTCGCGCAGGATGGTGCCGCAACCCAGCAGCTGCACGCGGCCCTTGTCGCCCTGCGTCTCGCGCAACAGGTACATGCCCTTGATGATGTCGGCGGCGGGCACCTCGTCGAGGGCCGGGTGCTCGTAGTTCTCGTTCATCACCGTCAGGTAGTAGAAGCAGTTCTCCTTGTCGGTGAACATGCGCTTCAGGCCGTCCTGGACGATCACCGCCACCTCATGGGCATAGGTGGGATCGTAGCTGCGGCAGTTGGGAATCATCGAGGCCTGCAGGTGGCTGTGGCCATCCTGATGCTGCAGGCCCTCGCCGTTCAGGGTGGTACGCCCGGCGGTGCCGCCGACCAGGAAGCCGCGGGCCTGCATGTCACCGGCCGCCCAGGCCAGGTCGCCGATGCGCTGGAAGCCGAACATCGAGTAGTAGACGTAGAACGGCAGCAGCGTCGTGGCGTTGTTCGAGTAGGAGGTCGCGGCGGCGATCCACGCCGACATGGCGCCGGCCTCGGTGATGCCCTCCTCGAGGATCTGGCCCTTCTGATCCTCGCGATAGAACATGATCTGACCCTTGTCCACCGGCTCGTACTTCTGCCCCTCGGAGGTGTAGATGCCGAGCTGGCGGAACATGCCCTCCATGCCGAAGGTCCGCGCCTCGTCGGGAATGATCGGCACCACACGCTCGCCGATCTTCTTGTCCTTGACCAGGCCGTTGAGGATGCGCACGAAGGCCATGGTGGTGGAGACCTCGCGACCCTTGGAGCCGCCGGTCTGCGACGCGAAGGTCTTGTCCTCGAGGGCCGGGATCGGCAGCGCCTCGAAGTCATGGCGGCGCGCCGGCAGGTAGCCACCCAGGCGCTCGCGCTGGAGATGCATGTACTTCATTTCCGGCGTATCGTCATCCGGCTTGTAGTACGGCACTTCCTTGAGCTGCTCGTCGGAGAGCGGGATGCCGAAGCGGTCGCGGAACGTGCGCAGCGCCTCGTACTCCATGGTCTTGACCTGGTGCGCCTCGTTGGCGGCCTCGCCGTCGCCGCCCCCCATGCCGTAGCCCTTGACGGTGTGCGCCAGGATCACGGTGGGCCGGCCGTTGGCCTTCTGGGTCGCCTCGTGGTAGGCCGCATACACCTTGAAGGGATCATGGCCGCCGCGGTTGAGCTTCCAGACGTCCTCGTCGGACATGTCCTTGACCATCTCGGCGGTTTCCGGGTACTTGCCGAAGAAGTGCTCCTTGGTATAGGCGCCGCCGTTGGCCTTGTAGTTCTGGTAGTCGCCGTCGACCGCCTCGTCCATGCGCTTCTGCAGGATGCCCTTCTTGTCCTTCTCGAAGAGCGGGTCCCAGAGGCGACCCCAGACGACCTTCAGGACGTTCCAGCCGGCGCCGCGGAACACGCCCTCGAGCTCGTCCATGATGCGCGAGTTGCCGCGCACCGGGCCGTCCAGGCGCTGCAGGTTGCAGTTGACGACGAAGATCAGGTTGTCGAGCTTCTCGCGGCTGGCCAGGTGGATGGCCCCCAGGGATTCCGGCTCGTCGCACTCGCCGTCGCCCATGAAGCACCAGATCTTGCGATCGTGCATGTCCTTGAGCTCACGCGAATCCAGGTACTTCATCACGTGGGCCTGGTAGATGGCCTGGATGGGACCGAGACCCATGGACACCGTGGGGAACTGCCAGAAGTCCGGCATCAGCCAGGGGTGCGGATAGGACGAGAGACCGTCGCCATCCACCTCCTGGCGGTACTTGTCCATCTGGTCCTCGGTGAGACGCCCTTCCAGGTAGGCACGGGCATAGACGCCCGGCGCCACATGGCCCTGGATGTAGACCAGGTCGCCCTCGAAGTCGCCGTTGGGGGCGCGGAAGAAGTGGTTGAAGCCCACGTCATAGAGGGTCGCCGCCGACATGAAACTGGCGATATGACCACCCAGCCCCGGGTTCGCGCGATTGTTGCGGATCACCTGGGCGATGGCGTTGTAGCGGATCAGCGAACGGATGCGACGCTCCATGAAGAGATCACCCGGCATCGGCGCCTCGCGGTGCACCGGAATGGTGTTGCGATGCGGGGTGGTCACCGAGAAGGGCACCTGCATGCCATCGCGACGCACGCGGTCGGCCAGGCGCGTCATCAGGTACCGGGCACGATCCTCGCCCTCGCGATCCAGGACCGACTCCAGGGAATCCAGCCATTCCGTGGTTTCGACCGGATCGAGATCTTCTCTTGATTCCAGACTCATAGACGTCTCTCCGAATGACGGTGGGGACTACAGCCCCTCAGAGGGGCGAGTGGCGCTCATGTTCGGACGTGCAGACCGAACGCGTCAGGCCTGTAGTTGTTTTACAAGGTGGTGTGATGTGCGGTTGCCGTTGGCGCGAAGATACCGTAAACGCCGGGCCCTGCCAATTCAAGATAAAATGGAAATAGTTTTCACATAACCCATATTGCACCGCAACACAGGGGATTACGTGACCCCACGGCGTCGAATCCGGGCCTGCTCAGGAAGTTGTAGCGAAACTACCGTATGAAGCAAGCGTGCCATTCAGGCGTGATCGGCAAGGCTTCCCTGGCACCCTAGAGAACGTATTCTTTCCACTTCCTGGCGAAAGAAGGCCCAGTCGAAGGCGGGCCCCGGGTCGTTCTTGCGCAGCGGCGCCACCCGGGCATGGCTGGTGATGCGCGTCTCGTCGAGGGCCGGGTAGGCCGCCAGCAGGGCAAGGGTGACGGCCGCGAGGGCCCGGTACTGGGCGCCGGTGTAGGGGCTGACCTCGTCTCCCTCCAGTTCGATGCCCACGGCGAAGTCGTTAAGCGCCGTCCGCTCGCGCGCCCCGTCCCGCCACCGCGAGCGGCCGGCATGCCAGGCCCGCGCCTGGAAGGGCACGAACTGCACGCACTCCCCGTCACGGCGGATCAGCAGGTGGGCCGAGACACGCAGCCCGGCGATGGTCGCGAAGAAGGGGTGTGCCTCGGGGTCGAGCCGGTTGGTGAAGAGCCGCTCGATATGCTCGCCCCCGAAGACCCCGGGCGGCAGGCTGATGGCGTGCAGCAGCAGCAGCGAGACCTCCCCGGCCGGGCGTTCATCCTGGTTGGGAGAAGGAAGGCGCCGGGCGCCGGGCAGCCAGCCGTCGTCGATGCGCATGGTTTTTCCCTGACGTCGATGCATGGGTTTCCCTATAATGACCGCCTCAAGCTTCCCCGCACAGAGATGGACCCGCCATGCATTACCAGGACGCCCTTGCCGAAGAGATCCGTGACAGTGCCGCCCGGCTGCTGGCCGAGGACGTCGGTCCCGGTGACATCACCGCCCAGCTGGTGCCCGAGAAGCAGATGGCCCGAGCCCGGGTGATCACCCGCGAGGCGGCGGTGCTGTGCGGCGTGGCCTGGGTCGACGAGCTGTTCCGGCGCCTCGATGCCCGGGTCGCCCTGCACTGGCAGGCCGCCGACGGCGACCGCCTCGCGCCCGGGCAGGTCTTCCTCGAGCTGGAGGGGCCGGCGCGCAGCCTGCTCACCGGGGAGCGGGCCGCGCTCAACCTGCTGCAGACCCTCTCCGCCACGGCGACCCGCACCCGCCACTGCGTGGACCTGCTCGAGGGGACCGGCGTGCGCATGCTGGACACCCGCAAGACCCTGCCCGGGCTGAGGCTCGCCCAGAAGTACGCGGTGACCTGCGGCGGCGGTCACAACCACCGGATCGGCCTCTATGACGCCTTCCTGATCAAGGAGAACCACATCGCGGCCTGCGGCGGCATCGCGGCCGCCGTCGACGCGGCGAGGCGCATCGCCCGCGAGCTGCCGGTGGAGGTGGAGGTGGAGACCTTCGAGGAGCTGGACCTGGCGCTTGCCGCCGGGGCCGACGTGATCATGCTCGACAACTTCAGCCTCGTCGACATGCGCGAGGCGGTGCGTCGCACCGCCGGGCGTGCCACCCTGGAGGCCTCGGGGAACGTCGACGAGGGCACCCTGCGCGCCATCGCCGAGAGCGGCGTGGACTGCATCTCCAGCGGCGCCCTGACCAAGGATGTCAGGGCCATCGACCTGTCGATGCGCATCGTCGAGCAGGAGGCCTGAGCGGCTCCTCAGGTCTCGACGGCGACCAGCCGCTTCTCGAGCCGCTGGCGGTAGAGCCGCTCGCCGCCGCGCTCGACCCAGTCGTCGCCCAGCCGCTGCCAGCCGCGGTGAACCAGGCCATCGACCAGCATGGCGCTGGCCTCGATGGTGGCACGGGTCACGCCCTGCTCGAGGAGCAGGCGCTCGGCATGCACCAGCAGCGTCGAGCCGATCCCGCGCCGCCCGAGCGACGGCCAGACATAGAGGGTCTCGATCCGCCCGCGGGGAATGTCCAGCTCCAGGAAGCCCACGCAGCGGCCCTCGCAATCGGCGACCAGGGTGGTGTAGAGCGCCTGGCGCGCCGCCCAGGCACTGCCATCCCGGGGCAGGACCGTCGCCCAGGCCTCGCGCTCGACCAGCGAGTAGTGCCCCGCCGCCCCCTGCATCACGGCGTGGTGGAAGACCTCGGCCTGGTCGGCGGCGTCCCGGGCGCGGGCCGTGCGATAGACGATTCGCGGCCCACGGCGGCGCCCGGAGGGTGGCGGCTCGGCCGGCTCGGAACCGGTGTCGATATCGGCAAGACGCATGCGAGACCTTCCTGAGATGATGACCGCCCCAGCAGACTACCCAAGCCACGCCGCGGGGCCAAGCCCTGCGGGTGGTCACCCTCAGGATATGCCATGAACGACCGCCCCGCCCCGCCCGACGCCTTCCATATGACGCCCATCGGCATCATCGAGAGCGACTTCCCCGACAAGTTCGGTATCCCGCGCCAGCCGGGCCTGGCAACGGCGGCCCGGGCATCCCTGGTGCTGGTCCCGCCCTTCGACGACCCGCTGGCGGTGAGAGGTCTCACGGCCTTCAGCCACCTCTGGCTGACCTTCGTCTTCCACCTCACTCCCGAACAGGCCGGCCCGGCACGCTGGCGCCTGCTGGTGCGCCCGCCGCGCCTGGGCGGCAACGCCAAGGTGGGGGTCTTCGCCAGCCGCAGCACCCACCGCCCCAACCGCCTGGGGCTGTCGCTGGTGGAACTGGTCGAGATCGACACCTCGCACGGCGTGCGCCTGCGGCTTCGTGGCGCCGACCTGGTCGACGGCACCCCGGTGCTCGACATCAAGCCCTACCTGCCCTGGGCCGAGGCCCGCCCCGAGGCCCGCGCCGGCTTCGCCCCCGAGACGCCGCCGACCCTGGCGGTCAGCCTCTCGCCCGAGGCGGAGGCGATGCTGGCCCGGCGCCCCGACGGCGACTCGCTGCGTGAACTGATCATCCAGGTGCTGGCCCAGGACCCGCGCCCCGCCTACCGCAACGGCGCCGAGGCACGGATCTACGGGGTGCGGCTGCGCGACGTGGACGTGCGCTTCCAGGCCCTGCAGGCGCCGGCCGGCCCCACCACCCTCAGGGTGATCGAGATCGTCCCGGCCGCGGGCCGGACATGACGAAGGGCCCCGCGGGGCCCTTCTCGCATCACAGGGGCGGCATCAGTCGAAGTCGATGCCGATCCGTTTGCCCACCTCCTCGTAGGCCTCGATCACGCCGCCCAGCCCCTGGCGGAAGCGGTCCTTGTCGAGCTTCTCGCGGGTCTTGGCATCCCACAGGCGGCAGCCGTCCGGGGAGAACTCGTCGCCCAGTACGATCTCGCCCTTGAACAGGCCGAACTCCAGCTTGTAGTCCACCAGCAGCAGGCCACCCTCGGCGAACAGCGCCTTGAGCACCTCGTTGACGCGGAAGGTGAGCGCCTTCATCTCGGCCAACTGCTCGGGGGTCGCCCAGCCGAAGGTCTCGGCCAGCGACTCGTTGATCATGGGGTCGTGCAGGGCATCATTCTTGAGGAACAGCTCGAAGGTGGGCGGGTCGAGCGCCTGGCCCTCCTCCACACCGAGGCGCTTGACCAGACCGCCGGCGGCGATGTTGCGCACCACGCACTCCACCGGGATCATCTCGAGGTTCTTGACCAGGCTCTCGGTGTCCGAGAGGCGCCGGTCGAAATGGGTGGGGATGCCCGCCGCCTGCAGCTTCTCCATGATGAAGGCATTGAAGCGGTTATTGACCATGCCCTTGCGGGCCAGCGATTCCATGCGCTCGCCGTCGAAGGCGCTGGTGTCGTCGCGGAAGGTCAGGATCAGGCGATCGGGGTCATCGGTGGCATGGACCGACTTGGCCTTGCCGGCATAGAGTTCTTGGCGCTTTTCCATGGGAGCCTCCAGAGGCGCGGATACGGATCAGGATGGTCGTTCAGCCGAGGGTCTGCCAGGCCAGGCCAGCGTCCTGGGCGGCGATCCTCAGCCGGGATTCATCGCCGTCGAGCAGCGGCACCAGGGCCTCCAGGGCCAGCTCGGGGCGATTGTTGTGTTCGGAGAGGTGGGAGCTAACGATGCGCTGCAGGCGGTCGAGCCCCAGCCGGGCCAGCAGCCAGGCCGCCTGGCCGTTGGCCAGGTGCCCCCAGTCACCGCCGACGCGCCGCTTGAGGCTCGCGGGATAGGGCCCCTCGGCGAGCATCCGTGGGTCGTGGTTGCACTCCAGCACCAGGCCGTCGCAGCCGGCGAAGGCCTCGACCACATGCGCGCTGGGATGCCCCAGGTCGGTGAGCAGGCCGAGGCGCCGCTCGCCGGCGTCGATACGAAACTGCACCGGCTCCCGGGCGTCGTGGGGCACGGTGATGGGGTCGATGGTCAGCCCCTTGACCGCGAAACGGGCCTGGGGAGTGATCCAGTGGCGGCGCGGCAGCTCGCCGAGCCGACCCGACAGCCAGGTCCCCGGCGTCAGGTGGACCGGCAGCCCGTGGCGGCGGGCCAGGGGGCCGACGCCCCGCACATGGTCGCCATGCTCGTGGGTCACCAGCAGGGCATCGAGCTGGCGGGGATGCAGCCCCAGGCGGGCCAGTCGGCGCTCGGCCTCGCGCAGGGTGAAGCCGCAGTCGACCAGCAGGTGCGTCTCGCCGTCGCTGACCAGGGTGGCGTTGCCCTTGCTGCCGCTGCCCAGGGAGGCGAAGGAGAGGCGCCCGCGCCCACCCGGCACCGTACCGCTCATCAGCGCAGCAGGCCCGCCACCCGCTCGAGCAGCTCGCGCTGGTCCTCGGTGGAGAGCGCCTCCTCGCCGGCACCCTGGGCCGTGAGCACGGTCTCCTGGGGGCCGCGGGCCTCCAGCACCAGGCGCACCTGCCGGGTCGACTCGCCCAGGTCGAGGGTCGCAAGCGACTGCAACAGGCCCCGCTCCCGCTCGCTCCGGGTCAGGTAGCCCACCAGGAAGCTGCGCGACGAGGGGTCGCGCTCGAGCAGCTCGCGACGCCCCTCGACCGAGAAGTCGAGTTCCAGCTGGTGGCTGAGTTCGGCCCAGAGACGATCCGCCTCGAAGGGCAGGATCACCTGCCAGTCGTCACCGCGCTGCTCGAATCGGGCACGACTCTGGGCGTCGGGCCGCTGGGCGGCCAGCGAGGCGGCGCTCGGCGACATGCTGCGCGCCTCGAAGTGGCGCTCCAGCGCCGTCAGGCAGGCGGCCTGCGTGGTCCCGCCCTGCTCGCAGCGAATCTCGCTGTCGCCGCTGCGAAGCGCCGGACGGACACTGAGCCTGGCCTGGTCGGTTTCCAGGATGCCACGGCGGGAGTCGCTGGCGGTGACGGTCAGGCCGCGGCTGCGCACGAAGCGCTCGAGCTCCGGCCAGACCGTTGCCGGTTCGGCGCCCACCACCAGCCAGCGCTCGTCACCGACCGCGCGACGCTCGACATAGCCTCGCTCCATGCTGCGCCCGGGCGACAGGGCCTGGGGGAGCGGTGCCTCGACCACGCCGTCCTCGGCGGGCCGCGTGCCGCTCACCTCGGGGACCGGCATGGCATCCCGGTAGCGCTCGGCATCGCGGCTCTCCGGCAGCACCAGGGGCGCATTCTCCTCGGCCTCGCCGTAGTCGAGGTTGCGATCATGATAGAAGCCATCACGGGCACAGCCGGCCGTGGCCAGGGCGATCACCGCCACCAGCGGCATCCATTTCAGCGCAGAGTTCATGCGTCCACCTTGCCTAGAGTTGTGCGGGGTGCGCGGTGCCGGGCACCGCTCAGTCGTCGATCAGGCCCGCCAGCTGCAGGGCCTCGCTGACGGTGGAGTGATACTTCTCGGAGAGCCAGGTCAGCGGCAGCCGGATGCCGGGCTCGATGTGGCCCATGCGATACAGCGCCCACTTGACCGGGATCGGGTTGGACTCGATCCCCAGGTTGGTGTGCAGCGGCATCAGGCGGGTGTTGATCTGGTGGGCCCGGTCGGCATCCCCGGCCACGGCGGCACTGCAAAGCTCGTGCATCGCCTTGGGGGCCACGTTGGCCGTCACCGAGATGTCGCCATGGCCGCCCATCAGCATGAAGTCGCAGGCGGTGGCGTCGTCCCCGGAATAGAGCATGAAGCCGCTGTCCTTGAGGCGCGCGATCAGGTCCTCGGCGCGCTCCAGGTTGCCGGTGGCGTCCTTGAGCCCGATGATCTTGTCGACCTCGGCCAGGCGCAGCACGGTCTCGTTGTAGATGTCCGAACAGGTGCGCCCCGGCACGTTATAGAGGATCACCGGCAGGTCACTGCTCTCGGCGATGGCCTTGAAGTGCCGGTAGAGCCCTTCCTGGGTGGGCTTGTTGTAGTAGGGCGCCACGGTCAGGCAGCAGTCCGCCCCGACCTCGCTGGCGTAGCGGGCCAGCTCCACCGCCTCGGTGGTGTTGTTGGAGCCGGTGCCGGCGATGACCGGGATGCGCCCGTTCACCTCCTCCACCACGGTGCGGATGACATCGAAATGCTCGGCGAACGACATGGTGGTCGGCTCGCCGGTGGTGCCGGCCGCCACGATCGCATCGGTGCCGTTGTCGAGATGAAAGTGCACCAGGCGGCGCAGGGCCTCCCAGTCGATATCGCCGTTGACCTTCATCGGCGTCGCCAGCGCGACGATACTGCCAGTGATCATCCTCTCGATTCCTCTCGATTCGCCTGCATTCGCGGTCGCGGGGACCTCGGGCAACGCCCCGGTGCCAGGGGCCAAATGGTACTCAGGCCTCGAGAGCCTGTACAGCCGCGACTTTACAGTTCGCCGCGGGTTGCGTGTAATCGGGGCTTCTTCCCTCCCCCACGACAGGAGCACGACCATGAGCGTCAGCCTCGGCGAGCCCGTTCCGGACTTCACCGCCACTGCCACCGGCGACACCACCGTCACCCTCTCGGCGCTGAAGGGACAACAGGTGGTGGTCTACTTCTACCCCAAGGCCAGCACCCCCGGGTGCACCACCGAGGGTGGCGACTTCCGTGATCGCAAGGAGGCCTTCGACGCCGCCAACACCGTCATCCTCGGTGTCTCCCGGGACGGCATCCGCGCCCAGGAGAACTTCAAGGCCAAGCAGGGCTTCAACTTCGAACTGATCTCCGACAAGGACGAGGCGCTCTGCCGGCTGTTCGACGTCATCAAGCTCAAGAAGCTCTACGGCAAGGAGCACCTGGGGATCGAGCGCAGTACCTTCCTGATCGACGCCGACGGCAAGCTCGCCCGCGAGTGGCGCGGCGTCAAGGTCAAGGGCCATGCCCAGGAGGTGCTGGAGGCCGCCCAGGCCCTGCACGCCGGCTGAGCCTTCTCGCATGTCGCTCCGCGCGGACGATCGCCCGCGCCCCGGGACGCTCACGACTCGGCGGGCGTCTCGGCCGCCTCCTGCCGGTGGCGGTGCTTGATGCCTCGCGGCCAGGCGTAGACCAGCGCCTTGAGCAGGGTCGCCAGGGGGATGGCGAAGAACACCCCCCAGAAGCCCCAGATGCCGCCGAAGAAGAGGATCGCCAGGATGATCGATACCGGGTGGATGTTGACCGCCTCGGAGAACAGGACCGGCGACAGGACGTTGCCGTCCAGGGCCTGCAGCACGCCGTAGGCGACCAGCACATAGAGGAACTCGTCCGTCAGGCCGAAGTGGAAGCCGGCCACCGCCGCCACCGGCAGGGTGGTCACCGCCGCCCCGATATAGGGCACCAGCACCGAGAGCCCCACCACCACCGCCAGCAGCGCCGTGTAGGGGAGCCCGAAGTAGGCGAAGGTGAAGAAGGCCGCGGTGCCGACGATGATGATCTCGATGAACTTGCCGCGCACGTAGTTGGCGATCTGGTCGTCCATCTCCTCCCAGACGCGGGTCATCAGCTCGCGCCGTTGGGGCAGCAGCGAGACGGTGAAGCCCACCAGGCGGTCGCGGTCCTTGAGCATGAAGAACACCAGGATCGGCACCAGGATCAGGTAGACGATCAGCGTCAGGACATTGCCCAGCGAGGCCAGCGACAGGGTCAGGGCGCGCTGGCCGAGCTGTGTCACCTCACGACCGGCCACGTCGATCCAGTTCTGCATCTGGTCGGGGGTGACCAGGTTCGGATAACGCTCCTGGAGATCATCCAGCAGCTGCTGGCCACTGGCGAACATGCGCGGCGCCTCCTGGACCAGCCCCACCAGCTGGTTCCAGATCAGCGGCAGCAAGATGAAGGCCAGTGCCAGCAGTACCCCGATGAAGGCGAGGAACACCACGAACACCGCCAGCAGGCGCGGCATCCTGCGCCGCTCCATCCAGCTCACCGGCCCCTGCAGCAGGAAGGCGACCACCATGGCGATGAGGAAGGGCGCCAGCATGCGCCCGAAAAAAATCACCGCGGTGAAGCCCAGCACCAGCACCACCAGCAGGATCACCGCCTCCTCGTCCGAGAAATAGTGATCCATCCAGCGCCTGAAGACCGACCTCAGGGTCATGGAGTCGGCTCCCCGCCCTTGCGGATCCAGTAGTGGTAGACGTCACCGCGCTCCTCCCTGGCCGGCATCTCGTGCGCGCTCTGGGCCACGAAGGTCTCGAAGTCGCGCCAGGAGCCCGCATCGGTGGCCATGACCTCCAGCAGCTGGCCGGGCGCGAGGCGCGACAGGGCCTGCTTGGCCTTGAGCAGCGGCAGGGGGCAGGGAAGACCGCGGGCATCGAGCAGGTCATCGGGTTGCAGCGCCATGGTGTCTCCCGGGAAGATACAATAGGACGTGCCGGCCAACGGGCCCGCACGCAAGTCCCTGCGATTTAAAGGCACTTTGCAGGCCGAATCAATGTCACATCTGGGTACCTGCCACCCCTTGCGCTCCCCTTGACGAGGACGGCCATGCTGCGTCGAACCGGAACCTGCCTCACCGCCTGCGCCCTGAGCCTGGCGCTTGCCCTGCCGAGCCAGGCCCAGTCCCCCGGGCGCTACGAGGCCCCCGGCCTGACCCGAAGCCCCTCGGTCGCGGCCGGAGGCGACTACGGGCTGCCCAGCCTGACCCGCCAGGGGAGCCAGGCCATCAGCGGCGAGGAGTATCGGCTGGGCCGCGCCTGGCTGCGCCAGTTCCGCGCCCGCGCTCCCGAGTGGCAGGACGCCATCGCCCAGGACTACGTGGAGTCGCTGGTGGCCCGCCTGCTGCCCCACAGCGGCCTGGGAGACGCCCGCACCGCCGTCACCCTGGTGGAGAGCCGCCTGCTCAATGCCTTCGCCGTGCCCGGCGGGGTGATCGGCGTCAATGCCGGGCTGTTCGCCTTCGCCGAACGCGAGGCCGAGCTGGCCTCGGTGATCGCCCACGAACTGGGCCACCTCTCCCAGCGCCACTATGCCCGCGGCCAGGCCCGCGCCGAGCAGACCCAGATCCCGGCGATGGCCGCCATGCTCGCCGGCATGCTGCTCGCCGCCGGGGGCGGCGGCGATGCCGGCATCGCCGCCGCCATGGGCTCCCAGGCGGCCTTCATCCAGGACCAGCTGAGCTACTCCCGGCGCTTCGAGCAGGAGGCCGACCGCGTGGGCCTGCAGGCCATGGCGGATGCCGGCTATGAACCGGGCGCCATGGTGGAGATGTTCCGCGCCATGCAGCGCATGATGAGCCTGCAGGGGGGCACCCCCCCGGAGTTCCTGCTCACCCACCCGGTGACCGAGTCGCGCATCAGCGATACCCAGGCCCGCGCCGACCAGGTCTCGGTGGCGGCGCCGCGCGACGGGGACCTCCACTACCAGTTGGTGAGGGCCCGAGCACTGCTGACAGTCCACGATCGCGACCCGCAGCAGGCCAGCACCCGCCTGGCCCAGGACCAGGCGCCGGAGGCGGCCCGGCGCTACCTTTCCGCGCTGATCGATGCCCGGGCCGGGCGCACCGACCGGGCACTGGACGAGCTCGACGCCCTGGCCAGGTCGCAGCCCGACCTGGCGATGCTGCCGGCCTCGGCGGCCCAGGTCGCCTTCGAGGCCGGCCGCATCGACGAGGCCATCGACCGCAGCCGTCGCCAGCTGCGGTTGATGCCGGACTACGCGCCGGCGAGCCGACTGCTGGGCGAGGCATTGCTGCAGCGTGACCCCGACGAGGCCTATCGCGTGCTGCGCGAGCTGGCCGACGCCCGCCCCGAGGACCCGCAGGCGTTCACCCTGCTCGCCGAGGCCGCCGGCCGCAGCGGTCGCGAGGCCTGGGGCCACCTGGCCCGCGCCGAACAGCTGCAGCTCACCGGTCGCATCGACCGCGCCATCCGACAGCTGGAGGTGGCCAAGGAGGTGGCCGAGCGCGAGGGTGACGGCGCCGCCGCCAGCCATATCGAGCGGCGTCGCGAGGACTTCATCGGCTACCGGGAGACGCTGGAGAAGTTCTAGCTACAAGGAGCAAGGAGCAAGCTGCAAGCTGCAAGCTGCAAGCTGCAAGCTGCAAGCTGCAAGCTGCAAGCTGCAAGCTGCAAGCTGCAAGCTGCAAGCCAACAGCGTGAAATCACCCGCAGCAAAAGAAAACCCCGGAGGCCTCAGCCTTCGGGGGTTTCTTGTCGCTTGGCGCTTGTGGCTTGACTGCTGTTATTTCTGGAAGTTGAGCATCCGCTCCAGGGGCTTGAGGGCCGCCAGGCGCAGGGCATCGTCGACGAAGATCTCGCCCGAGCCGTCACGCAGGGTGCCCGCCAGGTTGTCCAGCGCATTCATCGCCATCCAGGGGCAGTGGGCGCAGCTCTTGCAGGTCGCGCCATTGCCGGCGGTGGGCGCCTCGAAGAGCGTCTTCTCGGGAACCGCCTGCTGCATCTTGAAGAAGATACCGCGGTCGGTCGCCACGATCAGCTTGTCGTGGGGCAGTTCCTTCGCCGCCTTGATCAGCTGGGAGGTGGAGCCCGCCACGTCGGCCAGTTCGACCACCGAGGCCGGCGACTCAGGGTGAACCAGTACGGCTGCCTCCGGGTAGAGGCCCTTGAGATCCTCGACGCCCTGGGCCTTGAACTCCTCGTGGACGATGCAGGCACCGTCCCAGAGCAGCATGTCGGCGCCGGTCTGTTTCTGGATATAGCCCCCCAGATGCTTGTCCGGGGCCCAGAGGATCTTCTCGCCGCGCGCCTGAAGGTGCTCGATCACGTCAACGGCGATGGAGGAGGTCACCACCCAGTCGGCGCGCGCCTTCACCGCCGCGGAGGTGTTGGCATAGACCACCACGGTGCGGTCGGGATGGGCGTCGCAGAAGGCGCTGAATTCGTCGGCCGGGCAGCCCACGTCCAGCGAGCAGGTCGCCTCCAGGGTGGGCATCAGCACCCGCTTCTCCGGGGAGAGGATCTTGGCGGTCTCGCCCATGAAACGCACGCCGGCCACCACCAGGGTGTCGGCCTCGTGGCGGGCGCCGAAGCGCGCCATCTCCAGGGAGTCAGCCACGCAGCCGCCGGTCTCCTCGGCGAGCTGCTGGATGGCGTCGTCGGTATAGTAGTGGGCCACCAGCACGGCATTGTGGGCCTCGAGCAGACGCTTGATCTCCTCGATGCGCGCCTCGTCCTCGGCGGGAATGCGGGTGGGACAGTAGGTGCGTGCGAGCTGCTCGCGCAGATCGGCACGGGAAGTCATGATCGTCATCGTGTCTACCACCGTGACAGGCAGGGGCTCCCCCTGCATTACACCAGGTGCCGCCGCTCGTGCACTCCGCACGGGGCAACACGCCAGAGGGCCAACCGCTGCGTCTTTCGCGATGGTCGACCCGCACCGCCATTCTAGACCAGAACGCTGCAATATTGACCAGTCCCGGTCAGAAAAGCGTCATGCGGATGATATGCGGCCTGCGGACGGCAGGTTCAAGGGCACGCCAGGTTCCAGTCGGCCTCGGTGCCGACGGTGTGCCAGCGCACCGACGACAGCCGGCCGGGGTGGCACCGTGGTTTACCGATACTTCACGACACCGTGAAGACTGGACAGTGACGCGAGGTCACCATGCCAACCCCCATCCAGCACAACGCCCCCACCGCCGCCACGTTCACGACGTTCACGCGGCTGCCCGACCGCGAGCCCGGCGAGCAGCAGCACGGCTACCTCTTCTCGCCACAACGCTCGCCCGAAGCTCCGCGCGAGACGCCCGCCAGGACACCCACCGAAGAAGCTGACGAGCGAGCTGCCGAGGGCGACGATGACCGGATGAGCCAGGATTTCAACGCGGTCGATTTCGACCCTCTCCTGTAGCACACCGGCTGGCGCGCTCTCCCCCCAGAGCGCACCAGCCGACGTCATGGTGAGCCCTCCTCGATGAGGATCCGGCGGTAGAGGTTTCGATCGGCGGCATAGCAGCCACAGGACGCCTCGATCAGGCCGGCCCGGTCCAGCACCGTGATATCCCCACGGTGATAGCTGATCAACCGGCGCCCCTGAAGCGCCATGGCGGCCAGGGTGATGCCGGCACGGCGCACCCCCAGCATCATGGCCAGGAACTCGTGGGTAAGATGCAGCCGATCGGAGTGGGCACGATCCTGGGTCATCAACAGCCAGCGCGCCAGGCGGGCCTCGACCTGATGAAAGTGGGTGCATGCCGCCACCCGAGTGAGCTGTTGCATCAGCACGTAGAGATAGCGCTTCAGCAGCGCCTTGAGTGCGGGGCGCTGCTCCAGGTGACGGCAAAAGGCAACCGCCGGCATGCGCAGCGCCTGCCCTGCCCCCTGCACCATGGCGCGCAAGGGCGACTCATCGAGCCCCAGGATCAAGGGCATGCCATACATCCCTTCACTGCCGACCATTGCCACTTCCAGCCGCTCACTGTCACCTAGGCTGGCAATCAGGGAGATGAAGCAGTCGAGCGGAAAATGGACATGCAGGATCTGCCCACCTGGCTCGGTCAATACCTCACCGAACGCCAGGTCGACAGCCTCGCAGTCGGCAAGAAAAGACGCCCGGTCCTGAGGCGACAAGCTGTCGATAAGGTGGTTGGTCACCGGACCGGGGATAGAGGACTGCATGGGCACGCTCCTGGTGAAGACCCGGCAATCGGCACATGGCAAGCAACCACCAGGCTCCGAGGCCGGCGGCAACCGGGGTGATCAGGGAATCACCGAAAAGCCGCCGAGCGAACAGTGGCATGTCCAACATCATGCCGTCGGTGCGCCAGGAGACACAGGAAGGACAGGTGTTGCTCGCGCAGGATATCGCGCCTCGAGGAAGAGGGCCCATCACCCGGGACGATGATAGCTCAGCAGGCGTTCGTACTCCTTCTTGACGACCGCATAGCACTCGCAGACCCGCGCTTCCAGGCCAGGTCTGTCCAGGATACTGATGCGCCCACGATGATAGGAAATCAGCCCGGCCTTCTGCAGCTTGCCGGCCGATTCGGTGACGCCCTCTCGTCGGACGCCCAGCATGTTGGCGATCAGCTCCTGGGTCATGACCAGCTCGTTGCTCGGCAAGCGATCCAGGCTCAGCAAAAGCCACCGACACAGCTGCTGATCCAGGCTGTGGTGCCGGTTGCATACCGCCGTCTGCGCCATCTGGGTGATCAGGGCCTGGGTATAACGCAACAACAGGTACTGGAGTGTCGACGCGCGATCGAATTCGTCCTTCAGCAATTGCCCCTTGAGGCGGTAGGCACCGCCAGCGCTCTGCACGACGGCACGGCTCGGCGTGGTTTCGCCGCCCATGAACAGCGAGATGCCGACGATACCCTCGGCACCGACGACGGCAATTTCCGTCGAGTCGCCATCTTCCATGACGCAGAGTAGTGATACGATGCAGTCCGTCGGGAAGTAGACATGGCGCATCACCTTGCCCGACTCGACCAGCGACTCCCCAAGGGTCAGCTCGACCCGCTCGAGGTGGGGCGCCAGGCGCTGGTATTCATCCCTCGGCAGGGCCGCCAGCAGGTGATTCTGACGAGGATCATGTTGCACAGCCATGACAGACACTCCCATATCGGGCCAGCCACCCCGGCAACAGGGTACGAAGAGCGAGCGTCTCCGATGGTGGTTGACGAACCGAGGCAGCCTCTGGAACGCCTTGCCGGACTTGGCCCGGATCTCGTCAAGAGACAGGCCACAAGCTGCCCCACAGCACCAGGCAACCGATAACCCATTGATATAAATCGATAAACACTGAATCACGGGAGTCTCGCTGCACTCCTCCACCCGCCAAATAGTCGCGCAGGAAAGGAGGCCCATGCCATGTACGCTAACGCACGGAAGCGACGCCGTCACGCCACTACGCTCGCTGGGTATCGGCCAGGCGCACCAAGGCCCGGGCCAGGCAACGCCGTCCCGGCGGAAATCAGACATCGGCAGAACAGGAAACCGGCTCATGGTAATGCACGCCCTTCTGATGACCAGGTCTCTTGTCTCACTCCCTCAAGTGCACCAGCGGGCCACGTCGCCCTCGCCTCACCATCGGGCATGCGGCCCATGGCCAATGCACCCACCCGAGTCGAGTGCATGAGGGACGACTCGATACTTCAGGGCACCGCCTGGACACCGCTCGATTCCGCCGCCTTCCCTGCCGAGCAGCCGCTGCGGCAAGGTCGCACGCCGAGAACGGAGTACCTCTCCGAGCGAACAGCGACCAGAACCTCGAGACGGTGCCTCGCCGCCGCCCTGGAGGCCGAGAAGAGATGGGCGCGGGTGGCCCTCGACGCCATCGGCGATGCCGTCCTGACCATCGATCTCCGCGGCACGGTCACCTACATGAACCGGGTGGCCGAGACCCTCACAGGCTGGTCACAACCGGAGGCCATCGGCGCACCACTCTCCCGAGTGCTACCCCTCGTCGATGGCAAGACACACCGGACGGCCATCCCCCCCGGGCGGCGCGCCATCGAGGAGAACAAAGCGGTGGGCCTCGCCCTGGATGGCGTGCTGGTCCGCCAGGATGGCAGCAGGATCGAGATCGAGGATTCCGCGGCGCCCATCCATGACCGGGAGGGTCGCGTCACCGGCGCCGTGATCGTGTTCCACGATGCCTCCCAGTCGCAGGTCATGCTGGAGCGGATGGCCCACCAGGCGCAGCATGATGCGCTCACCGGCCTGCCCAACCGCGCCCTGCTGACCGAACGACTCTCCCGCGCCCTTGGCCTGGCCCGACGTCACCGCCACCTGGTCGCCCTGCTCTATCTCGACCTTGACGCCTTCAAGCCCATCAATGATTCGTTTGGCCATGCCGTGGGGGACAGCCTGCTCCAGGCGGTGGCGAGCCGTGTTCAGGAGTGCATGCGCGACATCGACACCGTCTGCCGCCAGGGTGGCGACGAATTCGTGATCCTTCTCGCCGAGATCAGGCGACCCGAGGATGCCACCCGAGTCGCGGAAAAACTGCTCGCCGTCCTCGGCAGGCCCTACTGCATCCAGGGCCAGGAACTCCTCATCACGCTCAGCATCGGCATCAGCCTCTACCCGGATGATGCCGACGATGCCGATGCCCTCATGCACAACGCCGACACGGCCATGTACCACGCCAAGCGCAATGGTCGAAATGGGCATTACTGCTTCACGGCCGAGATGAATACCCAACCCCTTCAACGCAGGCGGACGGAACCCGGCCTGCATCCCCCCCTGCAGCCATCGCAATACGTTCTCGACTTCTAGTGGAGGACCGGGCATTTTGCCAGGCTTCGGATGCGAGGCGCACTGTACGCCAGCGCACAGATGGCAGGGCGCCATTCGCATATCATCCATCTGGGTGAGGCAAGGGAACTGCCTGTACAGGGAGTTGCGCCACGCGTCGCACGGACGGCGACGCCATCATGACACGAGCCATCCCGCAGCATCCTGGCACAGGATCATGTGCCAAAGAGGGTTACTTACTTGATGAACAACATCGTCTATATCGTCGGTGCCGTCGTGATCGTTCTGGTGGTCCTTTCCGTTCTCGGACTCCGTTGAGACAAGCGAAGTCCGAGTGGATCGGCACGGCATCTGAAACCGAGAGGCTGCCAGCCGCAGAGGCCCCATCCCGTTGGAAACGCCCCCGCGGCCATCATCAAAGGGCGAGGTGATCACCAGTAGCACGGGCCACGCCCGGCAGCGAACTTACGGGGATCCCACATACGCAAAGCGCCCTCGCTTCCTGGAAGCGAGGGCGCTTTGTCGTGAAACTGGTGGGTCGTGTAGGATTCGAACCTACGACCAATTGGTTAAAAGCCAACTGCTCTACCAACTGAGCTAACGACCCGGCGCTTGCAGGCAAGCATACAGGCTCGGATGGTGGGTCGTGTAGGATTCGAACCTACGACCAATTGGTTAAAAGCCAACTGCTCTACCAACTGAGCTAACGACCCCTCCGAACGGGTGCAGATATTACTGATCCGCCCCTGTGATGGCAAGCGATTTTTGCCTTTGGTCGCAAGGCGGAACCGCGCTCAGCGTCCGCGCTGGCCCTTGGGCTTGCGCATGGCCTGCACCGGGCGGCGCTTGTGCTTGTCGCGGCTCCAGCGGTTCTTCTCGTCCGGGGTCAGCTCGGGCACCTTGCGTGCTTCCAGGCCGGCCGTCGCCGAGAGGTCATCGATCTCGTCTTGGGAGAGCTCCACCCACTCGCCGGCCTTGGTGCGCTTGTCGAGGAAGATGTTGCCGTAGCGCACCCGCTTGAGGCGGCTGACGGTGAGCCCCTGGGACTCCCATAGCCGACGCACCTCGCGGTTGCGGCCCTCCATGATCACCACGTGGAACCAGGTGTTGATCCCCTCGCCGCCGAACTCCTGGACGTCGGTGAAGCGCGCCGGCCCGTCGTCGAGCATCACGCCCTCGACCATGGCCACCACCTGCTCCTTCTTCACCTCGCCCATCACGCGAACGGCGTACTCGCGCTCCACCTCGGTGGAGGGGTGCATCAGCTTGTTGGCCAGTTCCCCATCGGTGGTGAAGAGCAGCAGGCCGCTGGTGTTGATGTCCAGGCGGCCGATGGCGATCCAGCGCTCGCCCTTGAGGCGCGGCAGGCGGTCGAAGACCGTGCGCCGCCCTTCCGGATCCTTGCGGGTGCACAGCTCACCCTCGGGCTTGTTGTACATGATCACCCGGCGCGGCACCTCCTCGGCGCCACGCAGGGTCACCGGGCGGTCGTCGAGGGCCACCCGGTCGCGCATCTCGATGCGGTCGCCCAGGGTCGCCACCTTGCCGTTGACCTTGACCCGGCCATCGGCGATGGCGGTTTCCATCTCGCGGCGCGAGCCCAGCCCGGCGCGTGCCAGGACCTTCTGCAGTTTCTCGGTGGTAGTGCTCATGGGTCGTCATTCTCACTGGATGTGGATTCCGTCCCCGGGGCAGCATCATCGGCGACGCGGCCCCGGGCACGTTCGGACAGGCGAGCCTCCAGATCGGCGAAGCTCAGCCCTGCCCGCTCGGACGCCGTCCCGGCGTGTTCGTCCTCGTCGGCCCTCCCGGCCGTCGGGTCGGTGGCCTGCTGTGCCACCTCGTCGCCCGCCTCGGGCAACGTCTGGTCGTCTGTCTCGTCCGCCTCGGTCGTCCCATCGGCCGCCTCGTCCGCCTGGGCCAGCAGCTCGTGCTGGGGCGGCGGCGACTCCTCCTCCAGGGTCGGCTCCTCGAAGTGCTTGAGCTCGTGCATCGGCGGCAGTTCGTCGAGGGTCTTGAGGCCGAAGTCGTCGAGGAAGCTTCGCGTGGTGGCATAGACCGCCGGGCGGCCCGGCACGTCGCGGTGGCCCACCACGCGAATCCAGCCACGATCGAGCAGGGTGCGCATGATCGAGCCGCTGACCGTGACGCCCCGCACCTCCTCGATGTCGCCGCGGGTCACCGGCTGGCGATAGGCGATCAGTGCCAGGGTCTCCAGCAGCGCCCGGGAGTAGCGCTGGGGCCGCTCGTCCCAGAGCCGCGACACCCAGGGCGAGAGGCGCGGGCGGATGCGCAGCTGGTAGCCCGAGGCGGTCTCGATCAGCTCCATGGCCCCGCGTTCGTGGCGGCCCCCCAGGCGCGCCAGGGCCTCGCGCAGGGCACGCCGCGGCGGGCGCTCGTGGTCGTCGAAGAGCCCCTCCAGGCGCTCCAGCCCCAGCGGCTCCCCGGCCGCCAGCAGCGCCGCCTCGAGGATCTCGTCCAGGGCATCGGGAAACTCCATGGCGGTCATGCCGGGTCGCTCCCGTCCTGGTTCTCGCGACGGTCATCATCGAAGGGGCTCTCGCCCTCCTCGCCCTCTTCCAGGGCCTCCGGCTCGTAGGCCTCCTGCTCGTCCAGCCGCGCCCGCACGTGGATCGGCGAGAGCGGGGCATTCTGCACGATCTCGATCATCGCCTCCTTGGCGAGCTCGAGGATCGCCATGAAGGTGACGATCACCCCGGCCCGCCCCTCCTCCAGGGTGAACAGCGCCTCGAAGGCGGTGTAGTGCTCGTGGTCCAGGCGCTCCATGATCGCCAGCATGCGCTCCCGGGTCGAGAGCCCCTCGCGGCTGATCTGGTGGGCCTGGTTGAGCTCGGCGCGGCGCAGGATGCCGGCCAGGGCGCCGAGCAGCTCGTCGAGCTCCACGTCGGGGTGGATCACCCGCGCCTCCAGCGCCGGCAGGGTCGCCCGGGCCGGGAACCAGTCGCGCCCCAGGCGCGGCAGCTCGGCCAGCGACTCGGCAGCGTACTTGAGCCGCTCGTACTCCTGCAGCCGGCGGATCAGCTCGGCCCGCGGGTCCTCCTCCTCGTCGTCCCCGCCCTCCTTCGGCGGGCGCGGCAGCAGGGTGCGCGACTTGATCTCGGCCAGCATGGCCGCCATCAGCAGGTACTCGCCGGCCAGCTCGATCTCCATCGCCTTCATCAGCTCCACGTACTCGATGTACTGGCGGGTGATGGCGGCCACGTCGATGGCCAGGATATCCAGGTTCTGGCGGCGGATCAGGTAGAGCAGCAGGTCGAGCGGCCCCTCGAAGGCCTCGAGGAAGACGCGCAGCGCCTCCGGCGGGATATAGAGATCCTCCGGCAACTGGGTGATCGGCTCGTCGAACAGCCGCCCCAGCACCTCGGCATGGCCGGCCGCGGCATCGGTCTGTTCGGGGCTGGCGGTATCGGGGGTGGCGCTCACGCGGCGTGCCTCTCCGGGGACGCAGGATCAACGGGGCAGTCTAGCAAGAGCGCGGCGCTGGAGACAGCTCTGGCACTCAGCTGACCGGGCTACCGGGAGAGCGCAGGACGTTACCGGCGACAGGTCCCCTACTCCGCCTCGGCGGCCTTGCGGTAACGCCCGGTGTAGTCGAAAAGCTTCTCGCGTATCTGCCAATGGCGCCCCACCTTGCGACCCACCACGAAGTCGGGGTGGCGCAGGCGGCGCTGTTCGGCGATCACCTCGTCCGGCGTGCGCGGCGACCAGCGGCTGCCCGGGGCGCGCAGGTGCTCGCGCAGGAAGGCCGCGGCGAAGGCGGCGCGCTGGGCCGGGGTCTCCAGGGCGAACCACTCCGACAGCATGGCACCGTCTTCGTCATGGTAGGTCACCTTCAATCGCGGCAGGCCGCGGCCGTTGACCGTGGCCTCGAGCTGCATGCCGGCCACGCGCAGCACTCGGGCATCGCGCAGGCGCAGCGCCTCCTTCAACTTGTCGTCGGCGTCCACGAGCAGGGTCTCGCAGCCGTGACAGCGCCGGGCGGCGATATCGTTCTCGGCGCCGCATTCGCCGCACACCTTGAAGCGGAAACGAAATGAACACTGCGCCATCGCCGGCGTCGTCGACGTTGAATTTACGCTTTTCGCGCGGGGTCGGGCGCGATTAGAAAGAACCAGCCCCTGGCAGCGCCGGCCGAAGTGCTCGACCACCAGTTCGCCGTCACGCTTGCCCCAGAAGAGGTTGGCATGGCCGCAGGCCGGGCACTCGACCTGCACCGGCTCACTGTCGGAGGCGGGCCTGGGCGAGCCCACCTCCGGGGCATAGAGGTCCCAGGGGTTGCCGGCATAGTCGAGGACCAGGCAGTCGCGCTTGCCCGGCGAGAGGCGCAGGCCACGGCCGACGATCTGCTGGTAGAGGCTCACCGACTCGGTGGGGCGCAGGATGGCGATCAGGTCCACGTGGGGCGCATCGAAGCCGGTGGTCAGCACCGCCACGTTGACCAGGTACTTGAGCTCGCGGGCCTTGAAGGCGCCGATGAGCCGCTCGCGCTCGATGGAGGGGGTCTCGCCGGTGACCAGCGCCGCCTCGCCGGCGGGCAGGTAGCCGAGGATCTCCTTGGCATGGGCGACACTTGCCGCGAAGAGCATCACCCCCTGGCGTTCCCGGGCACGCTCCACCACCTCGGCGATGACGCCCGGCGTGGCGCGATGGCCCGCCACCACCCGGTTGAGCTCCTCCTCGCGGAACAGGCCGCTCGTCCCCGGCGTGAGCGCCGAAAAATCATATCTCTCCACCGCCGCATCGATGCGCCGCGGCTCGGCCAGGTAGCCCTGCTTGACCATCAGGCGCAGCGGCTGCTCGAAGACGCACTCCTGAAAGAAGCTCTCCGCCTCGCCGCGCACCATGCCGTGGTGATGGCGGTGGTAGATGAAGCCCTGGCCGAGCCGGTAGGGCGTGGCGGTGAGGCCGAGAATCTTGAGCCGCGGGTTGGCCGCGCGCAGGCGATCGATCACCTGGCGGTAGCTGGAGTCCTCGGCCGGCGAGACCCGATGGCACTCGTCGACCACCAGCAGGGTGAAGGGACCGCGCGGATGCTCCGGCGCGGCGAAGCGCTCGAGGTTGCGCACCACCGACTGCACCGAGCCGAACACCACCTGGCGCCCGGCCTCCTTGCGCCCCAGGCCGGCGCTGAAGATGTCGGCCGAAAGGCCATAGGCCAGGTACTTGGCATGGTTCTGCTCCACCAGCTCGCGCACATGGGCCAGCACCAGCACCCGCCCCCGGGCCAGGCGCGCCAGTTCGGCGATCACCAGGGACTTGCCGCTGCCGGTGGGCAGCACCACCACCGCCGGATCGCTGGAGCCGCGAAAATGCGCCACGACACGCCGCACCGCCTCCTGCTGGTAGGGGCGCAGGGAGGGCGGCGCGGCACAGGATGGGGGAGCAACGGAGGCAGGCATGCAGGTTCCGGGATGGCGAGCGGGACCGCCATCTTAGCGAGGCGTCGCGCGCCCGTCAGGGGGACAGGCGAAACGTGAGGGCACTCCGGCCTACCGAATCATCGACCAGTCGGTCAGGAAACCGACGACATTGCCGACAGGCCACGTATGAGATCGACGCTTCGCGGGCGCGACTGGCAGAAACTTGATCGGGGTCATGTCGAATATCTCTAACCTGCTTGAGCATGGCCCTTTTCCAAACTCCCGATAGAGGAGCGAGCGCCATGCACACAATTCCAACAACCGGCACCCCCCGCCTGCTGCCCGAGGAGCTCCTGGGCCTCGCTTGCGACCATGAGCGCGACGAACTCGAGCGCTACCGCGGCCTCGCCTTCCGTTTCCTCGCCTTCAGCAGCGCCACCAGCCGGCTGATGGCGACCCTGGGCATCGAGTGCGAGATGCGCCTGTCGGGCCTCGCCCGGGCCGCACGTCGCCTTGGCCTGGAGGCACCGCACGTCGAGGCGGACACGCGCCTGGCGGCGAGGTCAGTGTCACCACCGGGCCTGATCGACAGCCTGATGATGGCGCGGGACGCCCTGTCCCAGGCCATGGCCGATGCCGCCGTGTCCCGGCAGTTCTATGCGCGGCTCGGCGAGTTCGGCGCGGCCTCCTCCCTGGGCCACGAGTTCGAGGCCATTGCCCGCCAGAAGCGGGCGGAGCTGGCCATCCTGGGCGAGCACTGCCTCGATCGCGGCACCGTTTCGGGAGAGCGCCGCCGCGCCTGACCGGCAACGCGACACGATCCCGACATGACGAAAGGCGGCCCGAGGGCCGCCTTTCGTGTCATCTGCCGTGGGCCTCGCGGGATCAGCCCAGCCAGACACGCGCGTTGCGGAACAGGCGCATCCAGGCGCCGTCGCGGGTCCACTCGGCGGGCCGCCAGGAGTTGGTCACCGCGCGCACCACCCGCTCGGGGTGCGGCATCATGATGGTGACCCGGCCATCGGGCGTGGTCAGGCCGGTGATGCCGGAGGGCGAGCCATTGGGGTTGGCCGGGTAGCGGGTTGTCACCTGGCCGTGGTTGTCCAGGAAGCGCAGGGCGACCTGGCCGCTGCCCTGGATGCCGCGCAGGTGGGCACTGTCGCGGAACTCGGCGCGGCCCTCGCCGTGGGCCACCGCGATGGGCAGGCGCGAGCCGTCCATGCCGGACAGCAGGATCGACGGGCTCTCCTCCACCTGCACCATGGAGACCCTGGCCTCGAACTGCTCGGACTCGTTGCGCACGAAGCGCGGCCAGGCCTCGGCCCCGGGGATCAGGTCCTTGAGCTGGGCAAGCATCTGGCAGCCGTTGCACACCCCCAGCGAGAAGCTGTCGTCGCGCTCGAAGAAGGCCGCGAACTGCTCCCGGGCGCGGGAGTTGAAGAGCACCGACTTGGCCCAGCCGCCGCCGGCGCCCAGCACATCGCCGTAGGAGAAGCCGCCGCAGGCCACCAGGCCCTTGAACGCCTCCAGCGACACCCGCCCTTCCAGGATGTCGCTCATGTGCACGTCCACCGCTTCGAAGCCGGCCCGATCGAAGGCCCAGGCCATCTCCAGCTGGCCGTTGACCCCCTGCTCGCGCAGCACGGCCACCGCGGGCCGTGCGGTGTTCACCTGGGGTGCCTGGACATAGCGCGCGGCGATATCCTCGTCGACCTCGAAGGTCGGCTGGGCAGAGAGCCCCGGGTCGCGACCGTCGAGCAGGCCGTCGAACTCGCTCTTGGCGCAGTCGGCGTTGTCGCGCAGCGCCTGCAGGCGGTAGCTGGTCTCGGCCCAGGTGCGCTCGGCCAGCAGCCGGGTGGTCTCCAGCAGCGGCTCCTCGAAGAGGGTCACCCGCACCTGGTCGTCGTAGCGCGGCCGGGCGATGACGCCGCAGGTCTCGATGCCGGCGGCGGCGAACTGGGCCAGCACCGCCTCGGTGTGCCGGCGGTTCACCTGGATCACCGCGCCGAGCTCCTCGGCGAAGAGCGCGTTGAAGGCATCGACGGGCTCGTCGATCAGCCAGTCGAGCTTGATCTCGAGGCCGGCATGGGCGGCGAAGGCCATCTCCAGCAGGGTCACCAGCAGGCCGCCGTCGCTGCGGTCGTGGTAGGCCAGCAGCGTGCCCTCGGCGTTGAGCCCCTGGATCACCGCGAAGAACGCCTTGAGGTCCTCGGGGTCGTCCAGGTCCGGGCACTCGTTGCCCACCTGGCCATAGACCTGCGCCAGGGCCGAGCCGCCGAGGCGGTTCCGGCCGCCGCCCAGGTCGATCAGCAGCAGGTCGGACTCGTCCTGCTCCAGGTTGATCTGCGGTGTCAGGGTCCGCATGGCGTCGCTGACCGGTGCGAAGCCAGTCACGGAGAGCGACAGCGGCGAGGTGACGCTCTTCGCCTCGACCTGGCCGTCATCCTCGCCGCTCTGCTCCTGCCAGGCGGTGCGCATGGACATCGAGTCCTTGCCCACCGGGATGGCGATGCCCAGCGCCGGACAGAGCTCCATGCCCACCGCGTGGACGGCGTCATACAGCGCCTGGTTCTCGCCCGGGTGGTCGGCGGCGCTCATCCAGTTGGCGGAGAGCTTGATGTCGCCGAGCTTGTCGATGGGCGCGGCGGCCAGGTTGGTGATGGTTTCGGCCACCGCCAGGCGGGCGCTGGCCGCGGGGTCGATCAGCGCCACCGGCGGCCGCTCGCCCATGGCCATGGCCTCGCCGGCATGGGTGTCGAAGCTCGCCGTGGTCACGGCGACGTCGGCCACCGGCACCTGCCAGGGGCCGACCATCTGGTCGCGGGCCACCTGGCCGGTGATGGAGCGGTCGCCGATGGTGATCAAGAAGCTCTTGGAGGCCACGGCGGGCAGGCGCAGCACGCGGTCCATGGCCTCGCGCAGATCGAGGTTGTCGAGCATCACCCCGGAGAGCGGATTGGCCCGACGCTGGAACTCGCGCTGCATCTTCGGCGGCTTGCCGAACAGCACGCTCATCGGCAGGTCGACCGGCTGGCTCGCGAAGTGGCCGTCGGTGACCGCCAGGTGATGCGCCTCGGTCGCCTCGCCGACCACCGCATAGGGACAGCGCTCGCGCTCGCACAGCGCCTCGAAGGTGGCGAGATCCTCCGGCGCCACCGCCAGCACGTAGCGCTCCTGGGCCTCGTTGCACCAGATCTCCAGCGGGCTCATGCCCGGCTCGGCGTTGGGCACGGCGCGCAGCTCGAAGAGGCCGCCGCGCTCGCCATCCTTGACCAGTTCCGGCAGGGCGTTGGAGAGGCCCCCGGCGCCCACATCGTGGATGAAGCGGATCGGGTTCTCGCCGCCCAGCGCCCAGCAGCGGTCGATCACCTCCTGGGCGCGGCGCTCCATCTCCGGGTTGCCGCGCTGCACCGAGGCGAAGTCCAGGTCGGCGCTGGAAGTCCCGGAGGCCATGGAGGAGGCCGCGCCGCCGCCCAGGCCGATCAGCATCGCCGGGCCGCCCATCACGATCAGCTTGCCGCCCACCGGGATCTCGCCCTTCTGGACGTGGCCGTCGCGGATATTGCCGTAGCCACCGGCGAGCATGATCGGCTTGTGGTAGCCGCGGCGCTCGATGCCGTCGTGCCCCAGGGCGTCCTGCTCGTAGGTGCGGAAGACGCCGGCGAGGTTCGGGCGACCGAACTCGTTGTTGAAGGCGGCGCCGCCGATGGGGCCCTCGAGCATGATCTGAAGCGCCGACTGGATGCGCTCGGGCTTGCCGTAGTCGAAGGCCTCCCAGGGCTGCACGAACTCGGGGATGCGCAGGTTGGAGACGGTGAAGCCGGTCAGGCCCGCCTTGGGCTTGCCGCCGATGCCGGTGGCGCCCTCGTCGCGGATCTCGCCGCCGGCGCCGGTGGCCGCCCCGGGGTGCGGCGCGATGGCCGTCGGGTGGTTGTGGGTCTCCACCTTCATCAGGATCTGGATCGGCTCGCGGGTGCTGCCATAGACGGCGCGCTCGCCGTCCTTGCCGGTGAGCGGCGCCGGGAAGAAGCGCGGGGCCTCGGAGCCCCTGATCACCGCGGCGTTGTCGCTGTAGGCGGAGAGGATGTCACCGGGCGAGGCATCAAAGGTATTCTTGATCATCCGGAACAGCGAGTGGCTCTGCGCCTCGCCGTCCACCACCCAGTCGGCGTTGAAGATCTTGTGGCGACAGTGCTCGGAGTTGGCCTGGGCGAACATCATCAGCTCGACGTCCGTCGGGTTGCGGCCCAGGTCGCGGAACGCCTCGACCAGGTAGTCGATCTCGTCCTCGGCCAGCGCCAGCCCCAGCTCGGCATTGGCGGTGACCAACGCCTCGCGGCCCCCCTCGAGCAGGTCGACGCTGCCCAGCGGCGCCGGCTCGTGGTGGGCGAAGAGTCGGGCGGCGTCGGAGGCGTCGGCCAGCACGCTCTCGGTCATGCGGTCGTGCAGGGCGGCCCGGATCCGCTCGAAGGCGGTCTCGGAGAGGGCACCGGCGACCTTCACCCGGTAGGCCACGCCGCGCTCGATGCGCCGCACCCTCTCCAGCCCGCAGTTATGGGCAATGTCGGTGGCCTTGGAGGACCAGGGCGACTGGGTGCCGATGCGCGGCACCACCAGGAACAGCTGGCCCTCGGCGCGGCCTTCCTCCTCGCGCACCGGGCCGTAGTCGAGCAACTGCTCCAGCAGGCGCCGCTCATCGTCCCCCAGGTCGCCGTCATGGTCGACGAAGTGGACATGGTCGGCGTGCAGGGACTCGACCTCGGGAACGGATGCGCGCAGGGCGTCCAGCAGCTTGGCATGACGGAAAGCAGATAGGGCGGGCGCGCCTCGCAGTTCGAGCATATCCTGGAGCCTCTGAAACAGGGGGAGAATTCGGGGCCGCGGCCGGCGGCAACGAGCGCACATGATACTGGAAAGCGCCGGGCGCGAGAAATCGGCTTAGGTGACAGCCGCCCGCGGGCTGGTTAAGGTTGAGGGTCTCATCGCCGCACGTCGCCCACATGCCCGCTTTCCCGACCGACCCTGCCCGGCGCCAGTGGCGCGGGACCGCCCTCCTGTGCAGTGCCCTCCTGCTGGCGCTGCTGCCCGGGCGTTCCGGCACGCCCGAGGGCCCGCACCTGAGGGAGGTAATGACGCGCGACTTCCTCAGCGTCCACACCCGCAACACCCCCACCACCTACTACGAAGGCCGGCAGGGGCCCACCGGCTTCGAGTACGAGCTGATGCGGCGCTTCGCCGACCATCTGGGCGTCAGCCTGACCCTGGACCCCGACCACCATATCCAGGGCGTGCTGGACGCGGTGCGCCAGGAAGGCGACCTGGGCGCCGCCGCCCTGCCCCTGGACCCGACCCTGGACGGCCTGCTCTTCAGCCGGCCGATCATGCTGCTGCAGCCGCTGCTGGTCTATCGCCGCAGCCTGCACCCGCCGGAGACGATCGCCGAGCTGGAGGGGCTGGAGATCGGCACCCTGCGCGGCTCCGGCACCGACCGGGTGCTGCGTGAGCTGCAGGCCGAGCACCCCGGGCTGAGCTGGAAGGAGTCCGGCGAACTGGAAGTGGCCGAGCTGCTTGGCCAGGTGGCCCGGGGCACCCTGGATGCCGCGGTGATCTTCGAGCACCAGTTCCGCCTCAACCGGCTGTTCTTCCCCGAGGTCGAGGATGGCTTTGCCCTCGGCAAGCCGCTCTCCCTGGCCTGGGCCTTCCCCGCCGGACGGGGGCTGGGACTGGTCAACGCCGCCAATCGCTTCCTCGATGACCTGCGCCGCGACGGCGAGCTCGACGCCCTGGTGGCCAGCTACTTCGGCCACGACGACTACCTGGAGTACGTGGGCGCCCGGACCTTCATCGCCCATGCCCGGGAGCGCCTGCCCCGCTATACCGAGCTGTTCCGCGAGGCCGCCCGCAACACCCGCTTCGACTGGAAGCTGCTGGCCGCGCTGGGCTACCAGGAGTCCCACTGGAAGCCCAGGGCCACTTCCCCCACCGGCGTGCGCGGGCTGATGATGCTGACCAACGCCACCGCTGGCGATCTCGGCGTCGGCAATCGCCTCGACCCGGCCCAGAGCATCCATGGCGGCGCCCGCTACCTGCGGCAGCTGATCGAACGGCTGCCGGAGTCGATCCAGGGCGACGACCGCCTGTTCATGGCCATGGCCGCCTACAACGTCGGCCTCGGCCATCTCTACGATGCCCGCAGGATCGCCGAGCAGCGCGGCGGCGACCCCGACCTGTGGCGCGACGTGCGCGAGGCCCTGCCGCTGCTCCAGGAGCGCGAGTGGCACAGCCAGACCCGCCACGGCTATGCCCGCGGCGGCGAGCCGGTGATCTATGTGCGCAACATCCGCCGCTACTACGAGATCCTGGCCTACCTGGACCGCAGCCAGGAGCAGTTTCACGAACTCAATGCACGCCTGCCCGACGAGGAGGAGAACGCCCTCTTCGAGCAGGTGCCACCCGTCCTCTAGCCAAGCGCGCCGGCCTCAGTCGTTTTCCAGGCCCTCGCGGCGCGCGGCGAAGAAGTCCCGCAGCAGGCGGGCGGCGCGGGCGGCCAGCACCCCGCCCTCCACCGTCACCCGGTGGTTGTACCAGGGCTGGGCGAAGAGGTTGGCCTTCGACTCCGCCATGCCGCTGCGCGGCTCGGCGGCGCCATAGACCACCCTCGCCAGGCGGGCATGGATGATCGCCCCGGTGCACATCAGGCAGGGTTCCAGGGTCACGTAGAGGGTGCAGCCGTCCAGCCGGTAGTTGCCGAGCCGCTCGCCGGCATCGCGCAGGGCACGGATCTCGGCATGGGCGCTGGGGTCGTGCTCCCCCACCGGGGCGTTGAACCCCGCGCCGACGATCTCGCCCGCGGCGTCCACCACCACGGCGCCCACCGGTACCTCGCCGGCGGACAGTCCCCGCCGGGCCTCGTCCAGCGCTCGGTGCATGTAGAACTCGTCGCTGCGCACTGTCGTGAACTCCCGTAGACTGGATGGCATTCAGACGATCGTATGATACCGATGGCCGGCACGCCATCGCCCCGGAGGAGACCGATGAAGCCCGATGCCCTGAACGCCCTGGTGGACCTGCTCGGCCTGGAGGCCCTGGAGGAGAACCTGTTCCGCGGCCGCAGCCAGGACCTGGGCCTGCCCCAGCTGTTCGGCGGGCAGGTGCTGGGCCAGGCGCTCTCGGCGGCCAGCCAGACCGTCGACCCGGCGCGACGGGCCCACTCCCTGCATGGCTACTTCCTGCGCCCCGGGGACCCGCACCGCCCGGTGGTCTACCAGGTCGATGCAGTGCGCGATGGCGGCAGCTTCACCACCCGCCGGGTCACGGCCATCCAGAAGGGGCGGCCGATCTTCTTCTGCAGCGCCTCCTTCCACGGCGAGGAACAGAGCATCGCCCACCAGCCCGCCATGCCCGAGGTCGCCCCGCCCGAAGCGCTGGCAAACGGCGATGCCCGCATCGAGCGCTTCCCTGGCCATCCCATCGAGTTCCTGCACCTGGGCGACGAGGCCGAGGCGGGCCGACCGGCACGCAAGCGCCTCTGGTTCCGGCTGGTCGGCGAGCTGCCCGATGACCAGGCGCTGCACCGCTACCTGCTCGCCTACAGCTCCGACTTCAACCTGCTGACCACCGCCCTGGTGCCCCACGGCATCGACTTCCGCGACCCGCAGCTGCAGATCGCCAGCCTCGACCACGCCCTCTGGTTCCACCATGACGTCAGGGTCGACGACTGGCTGCTCTACGACATGGACAGCCCCTGGGCCGGCGGCGCACGGGGCTTCGCCCGCGGCAGCATCTACGACCGCCAGGGCCGTCTGGTCGCCTCCAGCGCCCAGGAGGGGCTGACCCGGCTGCGCCGCTGACGCCTGGCATCGGGCCCTGAGCGGCGCTACCATGCCCCTGCGCCGCAATAGCTCAGCCGGTAGAGCAACGCACTCGTAATGCGTAGGTCGGAGGTTCGACTCCTCTTTGCGGCACCAGAAAGCCCTGTAGAAACGGTCACTTGGCGAATCGTGCCGGTGGCCGTTTCTCGTTTCGGCCGGTTCAGGCGGCAAGAAGGTAGCGCCCCTCGGAGCCCCCTCTTCCCTCCTCCGCTCGCCACGCCAGATCAAGGCTCGCCCTCCAATTGCATGCAACTCTAGTCTAAAGTCTAGTGATACGGCACCCCGTTTCTCTCCTATCTTGCAGATTGCATGCAATCCAGGACATCCGCCGTGAGCACGACCCGACACCTCGATGCCCCCGTCGCGAGAACGGCCACCGCCCAGGTTCACGAGGCGATCAAGCAGCGCATCCTCGACGGCAGTTACCGGCCCCACGACTACATCCGCGAGACGAGCGTGGCCCGCGAGCTCGAAGTGAGCCGCACGCCGGTGCGCGAGGCGCTGCGCGAGCTGGTCTCCGAGGGCTGGCTGGAGGCGATCCCCCACCATGGCGCCCGGGTGGTCGCCTGGACCGACAAGGACGCCCGCGAGGTCTTCGAGCTGCGCCTGGTGCTCGAACCCATGGCGGTGCGGCTGGCCAGCGAGCGCCTGGACCGGGTACGGCTGGACCGCCTGGAGTCACTGGCCGAGCGCATGGAGGCCCTGACCGAGCGCGTCGAGACCGACCCCGGCGTGCGCAACGAGATCGCCCTCCTCAACCACGAGTTTCACCGCGAGCTGGTGCTGGCCAGCGACAACCAGCGCCTGGCCAGCGTGCTGGAGAGCGTGGTGCGTACCTCGGTGATTCGTCGCAACTTCGGCAACTACGACCTCACCAACCTGCGCCGCAGCATGCGTCACCACCGCGAGATCCTCGAGGCCATCGTCGCCGGCAGCCCCGAGTGGGCCGAACACGTGATGCGCGCCCACCTGCTGGCCGCCCAGGCCCTGCATGTCCGGTCAACCGACGTCCCCGACGGCGCCCCGCCGGGAGCCTCCTCCCACTGACACTCACGAGGCACCACAACAACAATGACGCCGCACGATACCCAATCCCCGACACCCCTCAGCGACATCAAGGTCCTCGAGCTTGGCCAGCTGATCGCCGGCCCCTACTGTGGCCAGGTACTGGCCGACTTCGGCGCCCAGGTGATCAAGCTCGAGCCGCCCGGCAAGGGCGACGCCATGCGCCAGTGGGGCGAGGCCGACCGCGACACCGGCGAGCCGCTGTGGTGGAACGTCATCGGCCGCAACAAGCAGTCGCTGACCCTGGACCTGCGACAGCCCCGCGGCCAGGAGTTGCTGCGCGAGCTGGCCAGCCAGGCCGACGTCATCATCGAGAACTTCCGCCCCGGCACCATGGAGCGCTGGGGGCTCGGCTACGATGAACTTTCCCGCCACAACCCGGGCCTGGTGATGGTGCGCGTCACCGGCTTCGGCCAGGATGGCCCCTATGCCTCGCGGGCCGGCTTCGCCTCGGTGTGCGAGGCCATGGGCGGCCTGCGCCACCTGAGCGGCTACCCGGACCGCCCGCCGGTGCGCGTGGGCATCTCGCTGGGCGATACCCTGGCCGGCCTGCACGCGGCACTCGGCACCATGATGGCCCTGCACCAGCGCGACCGCAGCGGCCGCGGCCAGGTGGTCGACAGCAGCATCTTCGAGTCGGTGCTGGCGATGATGGAGAGCCTGGTCCCGGAATACGCCCGTGCCGGCAAGGTGCGCGAGCGCAGCGGCAGCTTCCTGCCCAAGATCGCCCCCTCGAACGCCTATCCGGCACGCGACGGCCGCGACGTGATCATCGGCGCCAACCAGGATACGGTGTTCCGCCGCCTCTGCGAGGCGATGGGCCAGCCGGGCCTCGCCGACCACCCCGACTTCGCCACCCACCGCGCCCGCGGCGAGCACCAGGCGGCCATCGATGACCTGGTCGCCGCCTGGACGCGCGAGCACGATGCCCAGCAGGTGGTCGATATCCTGGCCGAGGCCGGCGTCCCGGCAGGGCTCGTCTACCGTGCGCCTGACATGCTCGATGACCCGCACTTCCAGGCCCGGGAGTCGATCGTCGAGGTGCCCGACCGCCACGGCCAGCCGCTACCCATGCAGAACGTCTTCCCGCGGCTCTCCGACACCCCGGGCCGCGTCCGCGAGGTGGGGCCGGCACTGGGGGAGCACACCGAACAGGTGCTCACCGGCTGGCTGGGCCTGGCACCCGAGGCCCTCGACGCCCTGCGCGCCGATGGCGTGATCTGAGGACGCCGCCCCCATGGATCCCGTCATCGTCCTGGCCGTGCTGGTGGTGCTGATCACCATCGGCTTCCCGATCTTCCTGGCGCTGGGCCTTTCCGGCCTGGTCGGGCTCTACATGGCCCGCGGCTCGCTGGCCTTCTTCTTCGCGCCCTCGTCGCTCTTCGGCCAGCTCAACGCCTTCGAGCTGATCGCCCTGCCGCTGTTCATCCTGATGGGTAACTTCCTGGGCGCCACCCCGGTGGGCTCGAGCCTGTTCACCGCCGCGGTGCGCTGGCTCAACTGGCTGCGCGGCAGCCTGGCGATCTCCTCGGTGGGGGCGTCGGCGATGTTCGGGGCCGTCTCCGGCGTGAGCCTGGCCGGCGTCGCCGCGGTGGGCTCCATCGCCGTGCCGCAGATGCTGGCACGCGGCTACAGCCGCTCGCTGGCGGCGGGCGCGGTGGTCAGCGCCGGGGCGCTCGCCATGCTGATCCCGCCCAGCGTGCCCTTCATCATCTACGGCGCGGTCTCCAGCGTCTCGGTGGCCGACCTCTTCATCGGCGGCATCGTGCCCGGCATCGTGCTGGCACTGGCCCTGTCGCTGTTCATCTACATCCGCGTGCGCCTCAACCCGGCCGAGGCCCCGGCCAGCGAGGAGCGCTTCACCTGGCGCCAGCGCTGGGCGAGCCTGGCCAATATCTGGCACGCCGGCCTGCTGGTGGTGGCGGTGCTGGGCTCCATCTACTCGGGCCTCGCCACCCCCAGCGAGGCGGCCGGCATCGGCGCCGCCGGGGCCTTCCTGATCGCCACGCTGGTGTTTCGCAGCCTCAGCTGGAAGAAGTTCCTGGAGATACTCGCCACCACCGCCCGGATCAGCGGCGCCATCCTGTTGATCATCGGCTGCGCCAAGATCTTCGGCGACTACCTCAACATGGTGCGGGTTCCGCAGCTGCTCACCGAGGCCCTCACCGCCACCGGCCTGCCCGCCTGGGCGATCCTGGTGGCGGTGATGCTGCTGCTGATCCTGCTCGGCATGATCGTCGACGCCGTATCGCTGATCGTGGTGACCACCCCGGTGCTGCTGCCACTGATCACCGCCCTGGGCTATGACCCGCTGTGGTTCGGCATCGTCATGGTGCTCAACCTGGAGATCGCCGTGGTCACCCCGCCGGTGGGCCTCAATCTCTACGCGCTGCGCGGGGTATGCCCCGAGCTCTCTGTTGAGGAGATCATCAGGAGTGCCCTGCCCTTCGTCGCCGTGCAGTTCCTCGTGCTGATGCTGTTCGTGTTCTTCCCCGGCCTCAGCCTGTGGTTGCCGGGACTCATGTAGCCCGGTGTTTCAACGTCAGTGAAGTGAAGTGAACCGTCACCACCGACCGTCGCAACGGTCCATCACAACGACCCATCACAACAACAAGCAGGAGATTCACCATGACGCTTTCCCGTCGCCAAGTGTTGAAATACGGCACCTTCGCCACCGCCGGCGCCACCCTGTTCGGCACCCAGAGCCTGCTGGCGCCCCGCAGCCACGCTGCCACCACCCTCACCGGCGTCACCTACCTGCCCGACTCCTACAAGGCGCTGACCTACGGCTCCAACCGCTTCGTGGAGATGCTCAAGGAGAACGGCGGCGACGCCCTCTCGGTGGAGTTCTACGACTCCGGCCAGCTGCTCAAGGTGGACGAGCAGCTGCCGGCGCTGCGCGCGCGCAGCATCGACTTCATGTTCCACACCTTCTCCTACGTCACCCGGTCGATCCCGATCCTCGGCGTCACCGGCCTGCCGGGGGTGGTCGGCGAGCTCTACCGCCACCCGGAGCGCCTGCGCCAGGGCAGCCCGCTGATGGAGCTGATCAACGAGGTGCTGGCCGAGGACAACCTCTACATGCTTACCTCCGGGGGCGGCATCCTCGAGCCGGAGTACCTGTGGAGCACCGAGGCGAGCCCGATCCGTCGCCTCGACGATGTGCGCGGCAAGAAGGTGCGCATCGTCGGCTTCGAGGCCACCCAGGCCTTCGAGCCCTACAACGTGGGCGCGACCCGCATTCCCTCCTCGGAGACCTACATGGCGCTGCAACGGGGTACCGTGGACGCGGGGGTCTTCAACATCTCGACGGTCATCGGCCGCAGCCTCCAGGAGCAGCTCAAGGTCTGCTACAAGCTGCCCATCACCGGCTTCTCGGTGGCGCCCTTCATGCTGCGCGACACCTGGAACAACCTCGACGACGACGTCCGTGCCGTGCTGCAGAAGGCCGCCGACTGGTACGACGCCAACTTCATCGAGCACTGCAACAACGACATCTACCCCAACGAGTACTGGCCCCAGGTCGAACAGGCCGGGGTGGAGATCGTCGAGCCCACCGAGGAGGACCTCGAGACCTTCAACGCCGGCGTCCAGGACGTCTGGGACCACTGGAAGGGCGAGGTCGGCGAGGAGGTCGGCAGTCGCGCCATCGCGCTGGCCCTGGGCGAGGCCTGAGGGAGAGCGACATGACTGCAACTGCCCTGCGTGGCTGGGACGGCCTGCTGGCCGTCCTGCGCTGGACGTCGATGGCGGTGCTGGTGTTCATGATGGCGTCGATCTGCTACGACGCCATCATGCGCTACGTCTTCACGGCCCCGACCAGCTGGAGTCTGGAGATCAACTCCTTCCTGCTGGTCTACCTGGCCGTGATCGGCGCCGCCGAGGCGCAGCGCCACGACGCCCATATTCGCATCACCTACTTCAAGGACAAGCTGCCGTGGCGCCTGCGCGGTGCCATCGACCTGGCCACCGGACTGCTGGGGGTCGCCTTCTGCGCCATCCTGGCATGGCGCGGCGGCATCATGGCCCTGCAGGCGCTGGAGTACGGCGAACGGGTCTCCAGCTCGCTGGGCACCCCCATGGTCTACCCCTATGCGCTGCTGCCCATCGGCTTCGCCGCCCTGGGCCTGCAGTTCCTGATCGACGCCGGCTGCGCCCTGTTGCGCCTGCGCCAAGGCCACGACGAGGAGGTGACCTCCGATGGCTGACACCCTGAGCCATAAGCTGATCCGCGACCACCTGGTGGGCGGCGAGATGGTGCCCGGCCACGAGATCGCCCTGCACATGGACCAGGCCCTGCTGCAGGACATCCTCGGCACCCTGGTGATGCTCGAGCTCGACGCCATGGGCCTCGAGCGGGTGCACACCTCGCCCAGCGTGCAGTACATCGACCACACCCTGATCCAGCAGGACAACATCAACGCCGACTCCCACCTCTTCCTGAAGAGCGCCTGCGAGCGCCTCGGCGTCTGGTACAGCGGTCCGGGCAACGGCATCAGCCACCCGGTGCACATGGAGCGCTTCGGTGTTCCCGGCCATAGCCTGGTGGGCTGCGACAGCCACACCACCGCGGCCGGGGCGCTGGGCATGCTGGCCATCGGTGCCGGCGGCATCGAGGTGGCCATGGCCATGGCCGGCCAGCCGCTCTACCTGCCGATGCCGGAGATCGTCGGCGTGCGCCTGGAGGGCAAGCTGCCCGACTGGGTGAGCGCCAAGGATGTGATCCTCGAACTGCTGCGCCGCCACGGGGTCGCCGGGGCGAAGAACTGCATCCTCGAGTACCACGGCCCGGGCCTGGCCACGCTCGACGCCATGGACCGCCACGTGCTGGCCAACATGGGCACCGAGATGGGCGCCACGGCGAGCGTCTTCCCCAGCGATGAGGTGACCCGCGACTTCCTGCGCTCACGGGGCCGGGAGGCCGACTGGCGCTCGCTCGCCGCCGACCCGGGCTGTCGCTTCGATCGCACCGAGCGCCTCGACCTCTCGCGTCTCGAGCCATTGATCGCCCTGCCCTCCAGCCCCGACCGGGTGGTGGCGGTGGCCGAGGTCGCGGGGCAACCACTCTACCAGGCCTATATCGGCTCCTCGGGCAATCCCGGCTATCGCGACATCGCGGTGGTCGCCGAGATCGTCAAGGGCAAGAACGTGGCCGGCAATGTCTCCCTGGACATCAATCCCTCGACCCGGCGGATCCTCGCCGCGCTGATCGACGAGGGCCACCTGGGCGCCCTGGTCGCCGCCGGGGCCCGCCTGCACCAGCCCGGCTGCAACGGCTGCATCGGCATGGGCCAGGCCCCGGCGGCGGGTCGCAACAGCCTGCGCACCGTGCCGCGCAACTTCCCCGGGCGCTCCGGCACCCGCGAGGACAGCGTCTTCCTGTGCAGTCCCGAGACCGCCGCCGCCTCGGCGCTCAGGGGCGTGATCACCGACCCGCGCACCCTCGACATGCCCTGCCCGCGGCCTCGCGAGCCCGCCGACATGGCCCTCGACGATGCCTGGTTCCTGCCGCCCTTGCCCGCCGACCAGGCCCGCGGCGTCGAGCTTCTGGCCACCGACAACACCCCGCCACTGCCGCTGATCGCGCCGCTGCCGGAGACCCTGGAGGTTCCCGTGCTGCTGGCGGTGGGCGACAACGTCTCCACCGACGACATCATGCCCGCCGGCGCACGGGTACTGCCGCTATGGAGCAATGTCCACGCCTCGGCGGAGCACCTCTTCGAGGCCCTCGACCCCGACTACGTCGGCCGCGCCCGCGAGCAGGGCGAGGCCGGCCACGCGATCGTCGGCGGCGCCAACTATGGCCAGGGCTCGAGCCGCGAGAATGCCGCCCTGGTGCCGCGCCTGCTGGGCCTTGAGCTGGTGATCGCCGAGAGCATCGCCCGTATCCACTGGCAGAACCTGCCCTGCTTCGGCGTGCTGCCGCTGACCCTGGCCGACCCGGCCGACCGGGCGCGGCTGACCCGGGGCACCCGGGTGCGTATCGAGGGCTGGCGCGAGCAGCTCGCCGCCGGCCGCGCGGTCACCGCGACCCTGGACGACGGCAGCCCCCTGGCCCTGGTCCATGAGCTCAGCCCCCGCCAGCAGGCGATCCTCGCCGCCGGCGGGGTGATCAACTACCTCTCCTCCCCATCATGAACGACGAGATCGCTGCCATGACCCTACTTACGCCCCCCGAACGGGTCGACATCGTCGAGGTCGCCCCGCGCGACGGTTTCCAGTCGATCCGCGAGCCGCTGCCCACCGACGAGAAGATCCGCTGCATCCAGCTGCTGATCGAGGCCGGCGTCACGCGCATGGAGATCGGCTCCTTCGTCAGCCCCCGGGCCATCCCGCAGATGGCCGATACCGGGGCGCTGGTCGCCGCCTTTGCCGACCGGGCCGCCATGCGCTTCTCGGCCCTGGTGCCCAACCTCAGGGGTGCGGAGCTGGCAATGGGCCAGGGCATCCGCGAGCTGGTCTTCGTGGTCTCGGTCTCCGAGGCCCACAACCAGGCCAACGTGCGACGCAGCGTGGCCCAGTCCCTCGAGGAGCTCGCCCGCATCGTCGAGCTGCTCAAGCGCGACGGCAACGCCTGCCTGCGCCTCGACCTGGGCACCAGCTTCGACTGCCCCTACGAGGGCACCATCGCCTGGCACCAGATCGACGACGTCCTCTCCCGGGCCCGTGCCCTGTGCGGGGACCTCCACCTGGAGGTCGCGCTGTGCGACACCACCGGGCGCGCCACGCCCTACCGGGTGGCCGAGCACTTCCGCCAGCTGGTTGCGCGACACCAGGGGCCGCGGCTGACCTGGGCCTTCCATGGCCACGATACCTACGGCATGGGCGTGGCCAACGCGCTGTTCGCCATCCACCACGGCGCCACCACGGTGGACACCGCCTGCGCCGGGCTGGGCGGCTGCCCCTTCGCCCCCGGCGCCACCGGCAACACGGCCACGGAAGACCTCGTCTACGCCCTCAACGGCGGCCAGGTCTACAGCGGGATCGACCTGTCGCGGCTGCTGGCGGCGGCCGATGCCATCGCCGCCCTGCCCGGGGGGCAGACCGCCAGCCACCTGCGGCAGGTGCCCCGGAACCGGGTGGCCTGAGCCGCCGTGCCGGTCGTCCTGCTCGCCACCACCCTGGTGCTGGCCTTCTCCTCGCTGGTGGCGCTGTTTCCCGCCGCCATCGCGCCGGAGGTGGCCAGGGCCCTGGGGGTCTCCTCGGCCACGGTGGGCCTGCAGGTCAGCCTGATCTTCGCCGGCGCCATGCTGACGTCGCTGGTGGGCGGCCCCCTGACCCGGCGGCTGGGCCCCTGCCGCACCAGCCAGCTCTCGCTGGCCCTGCTGGGCGGCGGCGCCGGGCTGCTGGCCATCCCCACCCTGCCGAGCTTCGCCGTCGCCTCGCTGGTGGCCGGCCTCGGCTATGGCCTGACCAACCCCTCGGCCTCGCTGCTGCTGGTGCGCTTCACCCCGCCCGGGCGACGCGGGCTGATCTTCTCGCTCAAGCAGTCCGGTGTGCCCCTGGGCGGGGTGATCGCCGGCGCCAGCGCTCCCGCCCTGGCGCTGGTGATCGGCTGGCAGGCGGGGCTGCTGGTGCTCACCGGCCTCGCCCTGGCCGGCATCGCCGCCCTGCAACTCGCCCGGCCGCGCTGGGACGACCGGCGCGACCCCCGCACCCCCTGGCTGGCCACACCCTTCGCCGGGCTCGCCGTCGTCTGGCACCAGCGTTCGCTGCGCCACGTGGCGCTGCTCAGCCTCTGCTTCTCGGCGATCCAGCTGTCGGTCTCGGCCTTTACCGTGGCGCTGCTGGTGGAGGACCTGGCCTTCGGCCTGGTCGAGGCGGGGCTGGTGATGTCCGGCGTGCAGGTCGTCGGGATCGTCGGGCGCATCGGCTGGGGCTGGGTCGGCGACCTGCTGGGCGACCGACTGACCACCCTCGCCGTGATCGCCTGCACCACCGCGCTCGGCGCCCTGCTGGTGGCCACCATGACGCCGGCCTGGCCAAAGTCCCTCGTCACCGGCCTGCTGTGCCTGCTGAGCCTCTCCTCGCTGGGCTGGAACGGCGTCTTCATGGCCGAGATCACCCAGCTGGCGCCGGCCGATCGCATCGCCGATGCTGCCGGCGGCTGCCTGGTCTTCACCTATGGCGGCGTGCTGCTCGGCCTGCCCCTGTTCACGGTGCTGCATGGCCTGTTCGGCCGCTACACCCCGGTCTTCGCCGTGCTCGCGGGCATCGCCCTGGTCGGCCTGTGGCTGATCCGACAGGCCCGCCTCGCCACCCGCCGCGAGGCAACCGAACGGTCACCGAGCGGGAGCGGCGCCGGCTAGCACGTCAGGACTTGCCGGCGGTAAAGCCACCATCGACCAGCAGGTGGGCCCCGGTGACGAAGCTGGCCTCGTCGCTGGCCAGGAACAGGAAGGCGTTGGCGATCTCCTCCGGGCGACCCAGGCGGCCGATGGGATGCAGGCCGATGAGCCCCTGCAACATGTC
>NZ_JAWSUJ010000009.1:0-70943 GCF_033549285.1 Halomonas sp. | reverse complement strand
CCACCTGCTCGGCGAGCCCGGCCGGAAAGCCCCCCTCGTCGCCGCTCACCACGACCCCATGCAGGGCCGGTCCGGTCTCGAGGACGGTGAGGGCCACCCCCGGCCCATCCAGCAGCCGGCGCAGGTCGGCGGGCGTGGTGCGGTAGTGGGCCTGCACCAGCAGGCCGAACAGCGCCCGCAGCCGCGGCTCGTCGCGGGCCAGGACGTCGCGGTCCAGGCGTCGCGGGGTCGCGGTATCCCCGGCGTCCGGGCAGGCCGCAGGCTCGGCATCCAGCAGCAAAAGGCGCGAGGTCAGCGCCTCCAGGGGATCGCCCTCGGCCCAGCGGATCGGCTCGGCCAGGTGGCAGGCCCGCCAGTCGGGCGTCTGGCGCATGAGCCGCTCCCGGAAACGCAGCGCGAAGCCACGCCCCGACCCCTCGTAGCCGTGCACCGTGGTAGCGAAGGCGATGCGCGGGAAGGCGGCGAGCCAGCGCCCCAGCAGCGGCGCGGGAATCGCCGCCGCCTCGTCGACCAGCAGCAGCCGGCCGGGGCCACCGGCCTCGCCCTGCTCGGCCAGCTGGGCCAGGGCGTCGGGGGGCAGGAAGGCGACCCGGCCGGGGCTCGCCTCGAAGGCGTTGCCGTGCCGCCGCCCCTCGGGACAGAGGGCCGCCAGCCGCTCGAAGAGCCCGGCCACGGCCGTGGGGCGCGGCGCCGTGACCAGGATCTCCGTCTCTCCCGCCGCCAGCATCCGCGCACAGGCGATACCCAGGGCCGCCGTCTTGCCGCGGCCGCGATCGGCGGTCAGCACCAGCGGCCGACGGCGACGCAGGCGGATGAGACGTGCCACCGCTTCCGCCTGGTCGCGGGTCAGGCAGTCCGCGTCAGGCGAGGACGCCGCTGCCGGCGGTGCCTCGGGCAGAGAGGGGCGCGACGGCGCCTCGCCCGCCGCCCACTGGATCACTCGCTCGTCGTCGCTCAGCAGCCGGGCAAGCCGGGCCAGGTAGCGGGCACTGAGCTGCTCGGCGCGCCAGGGATACTCGGCCAGGCGGCGGTAGTCGGGATCGGGGCGCACGCCCCAGTCGGGCGGGGTCATCAGCACCAGCAGCCCCCCGGCGCGCAGGGTACCGGCCAGGGCACCGAAGGCCTCGGGGTCGAAGCCGCTCTCGGACGAGACGGCATCCATCACCACCAGGTCCTGCTCGCCCCCCAGTCGGGTGCGGGCCTTGGCCGCCGGCAGCCAGCACGAGCCCTCGATATCATCCACCGGCTCGGCGGCGACCCACAGCGGCGCCTCCCAGCCGCCCTGCTGCCACAGGGCAAGTGCCTCCCGACAGCAGGCATCGGCCGCGCCGGTCAGCCACACCAGGCCGCGCCAGCGCTGCCTGCCCAGGCGGCGTCGGGTCTCGTGCAGGGGGGCGAGGCGGTCCTGGGTCATCCGGGGCTCCTTGATGGACTCAACTTTGGTCTAAGGCGGCGTGACCTTTCAACGTTACCGGGCATTTCGGCACTGCAATACCGCTGTCATACATACGTTTCAACCCATTGATTGAAAAGACATTAATGGCCTTCCGGCGGAGGCCTTGCGGGGCCCGCCCGAGGCGTCGCGGCCGCCCGGGTATCGGTCGAACATGGCCATCGTCCCATGCTAGCTTGTTTGCTGTTGCCGAGTTGCCCGGACGGTCAGGCCCGCCTGCACCGCCGGCGGCCGCCTCCCGGCACCGACGGCCGTACCATCGACTTCTCGACAAGCAGAACAACCCACAAGGGAGCACCTCAATGAAGAAGATGAGCAAGTTCGCCCTCACCGGGCTGGCAGCGGGCGTCGCCCTCGCCGCCATGAGCTCCACCGCCCAGGCCCAGGAACAGTGGACCATGACCACCACCTGGCCGGACAACCTGGACCTGATCCAGATCGATCGCCACTGGGCGGAGCTGGTCAACAAGCTCGCCGGTGACGAGGTGCAGATCGAGTTCCGCGCCGGCGGCACCCTGATGCCTGGCACCGAGGTCTTCGATGCCACCGAGACCGGCAGCATCGAGGCCGCCGGCGACTGGCCGGGCTACTGGGCCGGCCGCAGCCCGGCCTTCTCGCCGCTGGCCACTACCACCAGCCTGTTCAACGGCGTCGACTACCTGAACTGGATCATGGAGTGGGGCGGCTGGGAGCTCTACCAGGAGATCTATGGTCAGTACAACATGGTCTACCTGCCCTACGGCATCACCAACAACGAGTCCGGCTTCCGCGGCGGCACGCCCATCGAGAGCATCGCCGACCTGGACGGCAAGCGCCTGCGCCTCTCCGGGCGCGACCAGGGCCGCGTGCTCGAGCAGCTCGGCGGCTCCCAGGTCACCCTGGCCGGCGGCGAGATCTACCAGGCCATCGAGCGTGGCGTGGTCGACGGTGCCGAGTTCTCCACCCCGGGCGTGGACTACAAGGCCGGCTTCTCCGAGGTGGCCGACTACTGGTCCGTGCCGGGCTGGCACCAGTCCGCCAGTGTGTTCGGCGTGATGATCAACCAGGATGCCTGGGATGCCCTCTCCGAGGAGACCCAGGAGAAGCTGAAGATCGCCGCCGAGGCCACCATGGCCTGGTCCCTGGCCTGGTCCGAGCGCGAGTCCACCGAGGGCACGGTGAAGTTCCTCGAGGACGGCACCGAGATCAACCAGCTCTCCGAGGAGGACCTCGCCGAGATCCAGCGCATCACCAACGAGGTGATCGTCCAAGGGGCCTGCGAGGACCCGATGCACGCCAAGGTCTACCACTCTATGATCAGCTACCTGGAGCACTACGCCAACTGGCGTGACGTCTCGGTGCCCTACAACATGAGCCGCGTCACCGACGACCTGCCCTCGCTCGAGGAGATCGAGGCCTGCATGTAAGGCCCCGCCAGGGTCCTCTCCCGGGAGGACCTGCCGGCCGGCCGGCGGCCGATCGCCGCCGGCCGGCCGTTCGTCGTGTTCCCACTGATTCACGAGATCCCCGCTCATGAACGCCATTGCCAAGGCCATCGATGCCCTCAACGAGGGGTTCGGTCGCCTGATCGCTCCGCTGATCGCCGTGATCACGCTGATCGTGATCTACGACATCGCCATGCGCTTCTTCATCGGACGCCCCAGCGACTGGGCCTTCGATACCACCAAGATGCTGTTCGGCGTCCACTTCATGCTGATGGCCGCCTACGGGCTGCGCCACCATGCCCACGTGGAGGTCGACGTCCTCAAGCGGCTGCTGTCGCGCCGCAAGCAGGCCATCCTGGAGATCCTCGGCTACCTGGTCTTCTTCGTGCCCTTCATCTGGATGCTGCTGACCCTGGGCTGGGACTTCTTCATGCGCTCCTTCAGCCGCGGCGAGACCACCTATGGCATGGTCGCCATCCCCGTCTATCCGGTGAAGGCGGTGATCGTCATCGCCGCCTTCCTGATCCTGCTGCAGGCCGTGGCCATCGTGATCCGCGCCATCCAGCAGCTGCGTGAGGAGGAGGCCGCATGAGCCCCGAAATGCTCACCCTGTTCATGTTCGGCGGCCTGCTGGTCGGCCTGTTCATGGGCCACCCGCTGGCCTTCGTGCTGGGCGGCATCGCCGTGCTCGGCGCCTGGCTCGGCCCCGGCGCCAAGATCCTCGGCACCCTGATCAACAACATCTACGGCAACGCCATGGACAACTACGTCCTGGTCGCCATCCCGCTGTTCATCCTGATGGCGCGCTTCCTCAACGACTCGGGGGTCACCGAGAAGATGTTCGAGGCGATGCGCCTGCTGCTCGCCAACCTGCGCGGCGGCCTGGCGCTCACCGTGGTCATCGTCTCGGTGCTGCTCGCCGCCACCACCGGCATCGTCGGCGCCTCGATCGCGGTGATGGGCATGATCGCCCTGGTGCCGATGCTCAAGTACGGCTACAACAAGGAGCTCAGCACCGGGGTGATCATGGCCAGCGGCTGCCTGGGCATCCTGATCCCGCCGAGCATCATGCTGATCCTGATGGCCAGCTACTCGCCGGTCTCGGTGGGCGCGCTGTTCGCCGGTGCCCTGGTGCCGGGCCTGCTGCTGGGCGTGATGTATGCCCTCTATGTGCTGATCATCTGCCACGTGAAGCCCTCCTACGGCCCACTGGTGCCGGCGGAGGAGCGCGCCGAGACCAGCACCCGCGAGCTGCTGGTGATGCTGGCCAAGTACGTGCTGCCCCCCATGTCGCTGATCCTCGGCGTGCTGGGCGCCCTGTTCACCGGCATCGCCACCGCCACCGAGGCCTCGGCGATCGGCGTGACCATCGCCTTCCTGCTGTTCCTGATCTTCGGCGACCGCAAGGTCTCGACCTGCTACCGCACCCTGATCGATGCCAGCAAGACCACCACCATGGTGATGCTGGTGCTGGTCGGCGCCACCGCCTTCACCGGGGTGTTCTCCCGCGGCGGCGGCATGCAGGTGATCCACGAGCTGGTGATGGCCATGCCGGGCGGCACCACCGGGGCACTGATCCTGATGCTCTTCCTGGTGTTCATCCTGGGCATGTTCCTGGACTGGACCGGCATCGTGCTGCTGAGCTTCCCGATCATGCTGCCGATCGTCGAGAGCATGGGCATCGACGTGCTGTGGTTCGTGGTGATGGTTGCCGTGGTGCTGCAGACCTCCTTCCTCACCCCGCCCTTCGGCTATGCGCTCTTCTACCTCAAGGGGGTAGCGCCCAAGGGGGTCGAGATCGTCGACCTCTACAAGGCGGTGATCCCCTTCTGCGCGCTGATCGTGCTGGCCTGCGTGCTGATGGCCTTCTTCCCGGCGCTGGTCACCGGCCTGCCGTCGATGCTGATCGGCTACTGAGCCTCCTGCCGGCAACCCCCTGACGCCCGCCGCTCCTCGAGCGGCGGGCGTCTTCCTTGATCCGGGTCAGCCGCAATGGCTGCAGCCTCGGGGGGCAGCTGATACAATTCTCACGCGCAAATGCCTCGCATCCACACCGCCTCCAGACGCCGCTGGAAGGAGACCTCGTTGACCAGACCGGCCAGTTCCCGTGCCCCCGTCCCCTCCCGCCTGTCGATGCCTTTCAATGTCTGGAATGCCCTGACCATCGGGATCGCCCTGATCGTGGCTCTGCCGGTCATCGTGGTGCTGGCACACCTGTTCATGCCCACCGAGGGCATCTGGCAGCACCTGGGCAGCACGGTGCTGCCCAGGTATCTCGTCAACACCCTCTTCCTGGTGGTGACGGTGGGCCTCGGCACCTTCGTGATCGGCACCGGGACGGCCTGGCTGGTGGTGATGTGCCGCTTCCCGGGACGCCGCCTGTTCGAGTGGGGGCTGCTGCTGCCGCTGGCGGTACCGACCTACGTGATCGCCTACGCCTACACGGATTTCCTGCAGTTCGCCGGCCCCGTCCAGACCTGGCTGCGGGAGAGTTTCGGCTGGTCGGCCGGCGACTATTTCTTCCCGGACATCCGCTCGCTGTGGGGCGCGGCCACCCTGATCACCCTGGTGCTCTACCCCTATGTCTACATGCTGGCGCGGGCGGCCTTCCTGGAACAGTCGGTCTGCGTGCTGGACGTGGGGCGGACCCTGGGGCGGGGTCCCTGGCGGCTATTCACCAGCGTGGCACTGCCGCTGGCGCGGCCGGCCATCGTCGGTGGCGTCTCGCTGGCGCTGATGGAGACCCTCAACGAGTTCGGGGCCGTGCAGTACTTCGGGGTCGACACCTTCACCACCGGCATCTATCGCACCTGGTTCGGGATGGGCGAGCAGGTGGCCGCGGCCCAGCTCGCCGCCTGCCTGCTGGCCTTCGTCATTGCCCTGGTGCTGCTCGAGCGCGCCTCGCGCGGCAAGCGCCGCTACTTCCACACCACCGGTCGCTACCAGCACCTGCCGGAGTTCGCGCTCCACGGCTGGCGGGCCTGGGCCGCCACCCTGGCCTGCCTGGCGCCGGTGCTGCTCGGCTTCCTGATCCCCAGCGGCCTGCTGGGCTACCTCTCGGTCCAGGGCGGGGATGCGCTGTTCGGCTCGGCCTTCCTGGGCTTTGCCGGCAACAGCCTGCTGCTGGCGTCGCTCGCTGCCCTGGCCGCCGTGAGCCTGGCGCTGCTGCTCAGCTACGGCGCCCGCCTGCACCCCAGCAAGGTGACGCGGGTCGCGACGCGGGTGGCCGCCATGGGCTATGCCGTTCCCGGCTCGGTGGTGGCGGTGGGCATCCTGATCCCCTTCGTATGGATGGACCACCAGATCAACGACTTCATGAAGGGGCAGTTCGGGGTCGTGGTGGGGCTGCTGCTCAGCGGGTCGGCCTTCATCCTGGTGTATGCCTACCTGGTGCGCTTCCTCGCCGTCTCCTTCAATGCCATCGAGGCGAGCCTCGGCAAGGTGACGCCGAGCATGGATGCGGCCTCCCGGACCCTGGGTCAGACGGCGGGCGGCACCCTGCGCAAGGTGCACACGCCAATCATGCGCGGCAGCCTGATCGCCGCCGGCATCCTGGTCTTCGTGGACGTGATGAAGGAGCTGCCGGCCACGGTGATCCTGCGCCCCTTCAACTTCGACACCCTGGCGATCCGCGCCCACAGCCTGGCCGCGGACGAGCGACTGGCCGAGGCCTCGACCTCGTCACTGGCCATCGTGGCAGTAGGCATCCTGCCGGTGATACTGCTCAGCATCGCCATGCGCCGCTCCCGCCCCGGCACTCGCTGAGGCCTCGAGGGGGAAGACGAAGACCTGGGAGGCGTCCAGGCCGATCATGACCGGCTGGCCCTCCCGGGGCAGGAAGACCCCCGGGGCCCGGGCATGCAGGTGGGTCTCGCCACCATCGGGGGCGTGGGCGCAGATATGCAGCAGGCTGGTGCGCCCCAGCAGCTTGGCCATGATGACATGGCTGTGGTGGTGCTCCGGCGGCTCGTCCAGCGGCACCACCCGCAGGGCCTCGGGACGGATCATCACCCGCACCCGGCTGCCCTCGGGCAGCCCCTGGCCGGAGACATCGCCCACCGGCGTCGCCACCTTGCCGTCCACCACGCGTCCCTCGAGCTCGTTCACCTCGCCGAAGAAGGTGACCACGAAGGGATCGGTGGGCGCGCAGTAGAGATCCAGCGGCGTTCCCGCCTGTACCACCTTCCCCTCGCGCATCAGCACGATGCGATCGGCCATGAACATGGCCTCCTCGGGGTCGTGGGTCACCAGCAGCACCCCCGCGCCGACCTTCTTCAGCACGTGCAGGGTATCGTCGCGGATGCGGTCGCGCAGGCGGGCATCGAGGCTCGAGAAGGGCTCGTCGAGCAGCATCAGCTGCGGCGCCGGCGCCAGCGCCCGGGCCAGGGCGATGCGCTGCTGCTGCCCGCCCGAGAGCATGTGCGGGAAGACCCGGGCATAGCGCTCCATGCCCAGCAGCTCGAGAAGCTCATAGGCGCGGCGACGACGCTGCCGGGCGGGCTGAGACTCGAGCCCGAAGGCCACGTTGTCGAGCACCGAGAGGTGCGGGAACAGCGCCGAGTCCTGGAAGGCCAGGCCGACGTTGCGTTTCTCGGGCGGCACATGGGAACGCCCGGTGCGTCCCATCGACTCGCCACCCAGCTCCACGCGCCCCTCCTGCACCACCTCGAGCCCCGCGGCGATCCGCAGCAGGGTGGACTTGCCGCAGCCCGAGGGCCCCAGCAGGCAGACGATCTCCCCGGGCTTGACCTCGAGGGAGACGTCCTCCACGGCCAGGTGCTGCTGGTAGGCATGGCGGATCTGGTGCATGGCGAGAACGGGTGCCACGGTGGCGTTCTTGTCGATCGGGAGCATCGGTTGGCTAGTCATGGGATCTGAGCGGCCATTGAGAAAGGTATGTCCTGCATGGTAACGCGAAAGCCTCCTGAATGCGTTGTACTATCGCTCGCATTTCGCGCCACCGGCTCTCAAGGCACGGCGATCCCTGACCTGGGTCAGGTTGCCCGCCGGCGGGTCTTGACGCCGGCAGCGGGAGGCGCTTCAATGGCGTAAGTGTAATGCAAAGCATTATCATTCGAAACCGCAACCCCACAACACGAGGTGTCTCCATGCCGCTGAACCGCCGTCTCGCCATGCCCCTCGCCGCCCTGGTGGCCGGCTCCGCCATGGCCTCCCAGGCCGCGGCCGCCGAGGAGCTCAATGTCTACTCGGCTCGCCACTACGACTCCGACGAGGCGCTCTATGCCGCCTTCACCGAACAGACCGGCATCGAGGTCAACGTCCTGGAGGGCGACTCCGACCAGCTGATCCAGCGCCTCAAGCTGGAGGGCGAGGCCAGCCCCGCCGACGTGATGATCACGGTGGATGCCGGCCGCCTGTGGCGCGGCGAGCAGGAGCAGATCTTCGCCAGCGTGGAGTCGGAGGTGCTCGACGAGCGGCTCCCCGAGTACATGCGGCACCCGGAAGGCAAGTGGTTCGGTTTCAGCCAGCGGGTCCGCGCGATCTTCATCGACCCCACCGAGGTCGATGCCGACGAGATCACGAGCTACGAGGACCTGGCGGACCCGAAGTTCGCGGGCCAGGTCTGCATCCGCTCCTCGAACAACATCTACAACCAGTCGCTGCTGGCCTCGCTGATCGCCCACCACGGCGAGGAAGAGGCGGAAGCCTGGGCCAAGGGCGTGGTCGACAACTTCGCGCGTGACCCCGAGGGCGGCGATACCGACCAGATCCGCGGCGTCGCCAGCGGCGAGTGCAACATCGCCCTGGCCAACCACTACTACTACGTGCGCCTGGTCAACTCCGACCAGGAAGCCGACCGCGAGGCGGCCGAGAAGGTCGAGATCGTCTTCCCCAACCAGGACGGTCGCGGTGCGCACGTCAACGTGGGCGGAGCCGGCATGGTGAAGGGTGCGCCCAACGAGGAGAACGCCGTGCGCTTCCTCGAGTTCCTCGCCTCCGACGAGGCCCAGGAGCTCTTCGCCTCCGGCAACTACGAGTTCCCCGCCGTGGAATCCGTGGAGACCGATGGCGTCATCGCCTCCTGGGGCGACTTCAAGAAGGATGACCTGAACGTCAGCGTGCTGGGCGAGAACAACCCCGAGGCCATTCGGATCTTCGATCGCGTCGGCTGGCGGTAAGCCTCCGCTTCGTTGCCGGAAGATGAAGAGGGCCCGCGGCAGACGCCGCGGGCCTTTTCGCTGCGACCGGGCAACCCGGGATCACGTATCGCTGGGCAGCGGTGCGGCGTGCTGGGCATTCTGGAAGACGCTCAACGTGCCCATGCGCCGCCCACGGTCGTTCAGGAAGGTCTCCAGGATCACCACCGCCGACTGCCCCTCGCGGGTGAACGCGAGGCGATCGGCAGAGGTGCGCTGCAACTGCCAGCCCTCGCCGAGGCACTGAGTGATCGCCTCGCCACCCTTGACCAGGGCGCCGCGGGGATCGTCGCTGGCCAGGGGGCCGAAACACAGGTAGTGATCGGGCCGCCGTGCCGCGGTAATCACGCAGGCGTCGTGGAAGGCCTGGGTATCGGTCTGCCACGTACGTGTCAGAGGGGTGGTCCTCAGGCGCCCCTTGATCTCGGCGAACCCGGTATGGGCGCTCGACACGGCCCGGTTCAGTGCCTGACAGTCAAACAGCGCCTCCGTCGGTGGCGTGGGCTGGCTCGCACACCCCGAGACCAGGAGCACCCCCGCCCCGATCAGCCATGCCTTCATTGTTGTTCGCATCTTCGTCTCCTTGTTTGACTCAGGTCACGCCGGCCCAGATACCAGATAAGGGCAACATAACACTACAAGGCCGCGCTATCGCATTGGCGCGGCATACGCCATGAATCAGTGCGCCTCGTCCCAGTTGGCCCCACTCTCGGCCTCGACGGTCAGCGCCACATCGAGTTTCGCGGCGCCTTCCATGCGCCCCTTCACCTCCTCGATGAAGGCCTCGACCTGGTCCTCGGCCACCTCGAAGACCAGTTCGTCGTGGACCTGCATCACCATCACCGCATCGAATGCCTCGCCCGAAAGCCAGGCATCGACGTCGATCATCGCCCGCTTGATGATGTCCGCCGCGGTGCCCTGCATGGGGGCGTTGATGGCGGTGCGCTCGGCCCCCTGGCGGCGGGCGCGGCTCTGGGAGCGGATCTCCGGCAGGTGGAGACGCCGGCCGAAGACCGTCTCCACATAGCCATCCTCGGCGGCCTGGGCGCGGATGCGCTCCATGTAGCGGGCCACGCCGGGGTAGCGGTCGAAGTAGCGGTCGATGTAGGTCTGCGCCTGGCCGCGCTCGATGTGCAGCTGCCGGCCCAGGCCCCAGGCGCTCATGCCGTAGATCAGCCCGAAGTTGATCGCCTTGGCGCTGCGCCGCTGGTCGGGCGAGACCTTGTCGAGCGCCACCCCGAACACCTCGGCGGCGGTGGCGGCATGGATGTCTCGCCCCTCGGCGAAGGCCTCGAGCAGCCCCTTGTCGCCGGAGAGGTGGGCCATGATGCGAAGCTCGATCTGCGAGTAGTCGGCGGCGACGATGCGGTAGCCCGGCCGGGCGATAAAGGCCTGCCTGATTTTTCTTCCTTCTTCGGTCCTGATGGGGATGTTCTGCAGGTTGGGATCACTGGAGGAGAGCCGGCCGGTGGCGGTGACCGCCTGGTGGTAGCTGGTGTGCAGCCGCCCGGTGTACCTGTTGACCAGCCGCGGCAGCTTGTCGGTGTAGGTGGACTTGAGCTTGGCGAGCCCGCGGTGCTCCATGATCACCTTGGGCAGCGGGTAGTCCAGCGCCAGCTCCTCGAGCACCGCCTCCGCGGTGGAGGGCGCCCCCTTGGGGGTCTTCTTGATCACCGGGATCTTCTGCTCCTCGAAGAGGATCTGCCCGAGCTGCTTGGGGGAGCCAAGGTTGAACTCGCGGCCGGCGAGCTCGAAGGCGCTGGCCTCCAGCTCGCGGATGCGCGTCTCGAGCTCCCGGCTCTGGGCATGCAGCCGTTCGGGGTCCAAGGCCACCCCGGTGCGCTCCATGCGCGAGAGCACCGGGATCAGCGGCAGCTCGATCGCCTCGAGCACCTCGGCGAGCCGACCCTCGGCCTCGACGCGGGGACGCAGCTCCCGGTGCAGGCGCAGGGTGATGTCGACGTCCTCGCAGGCGTAGGGCGCGGCCTGCTCCAGGGCCACCTGGTTGAAGGTGAGCTGCTTGGCGCCCTTGCCGGCGATCTCCTCGAAGGAGATGGTCTTCTCCCCCAGGTACTTGAGCGCCAGGGAATCCATGTCGTGGCGGGTCGCCGTGGAGTCGAGCACATAGGACTCCAGCATGGTGTCCTCCAGCGGCCCGGCCACCGCGATGCCCTGGTTGGCCAGCACCGAGATGTCATACTTGAGGTTCTGGCCGACCTTGGTCCGGCCGTCGCCCTCCCAGAGCGGGCGCAGGGCCTCGAGCACCGCCTCGCGGTCGAGCTGCTCGGGGGCATCGAGGTAGTCATGGGCCAGCGGGATATAGGCCGCTTCGCCAGGGTCCAGCGACAGCCCCACGCCCACCACCTGTGCCTCCATGTAGTTCAGGCTGGTGGTCTCCAGGTCGAAGCAGAAGGTATCGCTCGCCTCGAGTCGCTCGAGCCAGGCATCGAAGTCGGCCTGCGCCAGGATGACATGGTCCTCGCGGCCGGCACGGCTCTCCGTGCCGGTCGCCCCCTCGTAATCGGCCGGCACCGGCGTGCCGCCCGCCGCATCGTCGACCCCCTCGTCCTTGCCCTCGAGCAGCTCGGAGAGCCAGGCCCGGAACTCCAGCCGGCGATAGAGCTCGAGCAGCGCCTCGCGGTCGGGATGGGCGATGTCCAGGTCGTCGAGTCCCACCGGCAGCTCGCAGTCGGTCTTGATGGTGGCGAGCTGGTAGGAGAGGAAGGCCTGGTCGCGATGCTCCTCGAGCTTCTTCGGCAGCGTCTTGGCGCCGCGAAAGCTAAGCGTCTTGACCTTCTCCAGGTCGGCATAGAGGGTCTCCAGCCCGCCTTCCATGCCCTGCAGCAGCCCCAGCGCCGTCTTCTCGCCGACCCCAGGCACGCCGGGAATGTTGTCGACCTTGTCGCCCATCAGCGCCAGGAAGTCGATGATCAACGCCGGCGGCAGGCCGAACTTCTCCTTCACGCCGTCGACGTCAAGGGTCTCGTCCTTCATGGTGTTGACCAGCGTGATGTGCTCGTTGACCAGCTGGGCCATGTCCTTGTCGCCGGTGGAGATCACCGCATCGCGGCCCGCCTCGGTGGCCTGGCGGGCCAGGGTGCCGATGACGTCGTCGGCCTCCACCCCCTCGATGCACAGCAACGGCAGGCCCAGGGCCCTCACGCAGTCGTGCAGCGGCTGCACCTGGGAGCGCAGGTCATCGGGCATCGGCGGCCGATGCGACTTGTACTGCTCGAACAGCTCGTCGCGGAAGGTCTTGCCCGGGGCGTCGAAGACCACCGCCATGGGGCTGTCGGGATAGTCCTTGATCAGCCGCTTGAGCATGTTGAGCACCCCCTTGATCGCCCCGGTGGGCTGGCCGTCGGAGGTGGTCAGGGGCGGCAGGGCGTGGAAGGCGCGGTACAGGTAGGAGGAACCGTCGACGAGAACGATGGGCGAATCGGCCATGTAGGGCATCCATTGAAGCGTGGCGTGAGGTGATCCTGATCATCCATGATACGCATTGCCGCCGCCTTTTGCCGCGGGTGGTAGGCCGGGCGGCCGCTAACCCCTACACTGGGGGTATCCCTGCTTCCCCGCCCCGTGCGGCCCTGGAGGTCATCATGATGAAGTTCCCGAGACGCTCGATCACCGCCCTGCTGCTGGCCCTCGCCCTGGCCTGTGGCGGCAGTGCCCTGGCGCAGTCCTCCGCCGACCTCGAGCCGGACATCACCGTGCGCCAGGAGGAGGAGCGCACCATCCGCGAGTACCGCGTCAACGGCGAGCTCTATGCCATCGAGATCCGCCCCTCCTCCGGCCCCTCCTACTACCTCGTCGACCACGACGGCGACGGTGACTTCGAGCGCCAGGAGGGCGACCGCATCGCCGTTCCCCAGTGGGTGCTGAAGACCTTCTGACCCCGCTGCCATCCCGCTTCCGACTCCCGACCCCGGCAGGGCAGCCGCCGCGACCGGGGCGCGTGCATCGGTGTGCCAAGTCGCTACAATAGGCGGCTTGGCATTCCCCGGGCGAGAGACACATGGCTGTATTCACACCGCTTACCGAACCTCAGGTCGCCGAGTTCCTCAGCCGCTTCGATGCCGGCTCGCTCGTCTCCCTCGAAGGCGTGCCCGCCGGCACCGAGAACACCACCTTCTTCGTCACCACCGACCGGCGCGAGCTGGTGCTGACCCTCTTCGAGCAGGGCGAGCACGAGGAGCTGCCCTTCTTCGTCGAGCTGCTCGACTACCTGGACGAGCACCGCCTGCCGGTGCCAGGCCCCCTGCACGACCGCGACGGCGTCGCCCTGCACACCCTGGCCGGCAAGCCCGCCCTGCTGTTCCCCAAGCTGCCCGGCCGGCACCCGAAGGACCCGAACCTGGCGCAGTGCCGCGAGCTCGGCGACACCCTCGGGCGCATGCACGTGGTCTCCCGCCACTTCCCGGGCCACCGCCCCAACCCGAGGGACCTGCACTGGCTGCTGCCCATGCACCACAAGGTGCTGGTCTACCTCTCGCCGCAGGACCAGGCACTGATGAAGGACGAGGTGGAGATCTACCAGGGGTTCTTCGGTGACGCCCCGGCACTGCCCCAGGGCGCGCTGCACGGCGACCTGTTCCGCGACAACACCCTCTTCGACGGCGACCGCCTGGGCGGGCTGATCGACTTCTACAACGGCTGCACCGGTGACCTGCTGTTCGACCTGGCCATCGTCATCAACGACTGGGCCACCGGCCCCGACGGCTGCCTGGATGCCGCGCGCCACGATGCCATCCTCGCCGCCTACCTGGCGCGCCGGCCGCTGAGCGCCGCCGAGCGCGACGCCTGGCCGATGATGCTGCGCCTGACCGCCCTGCGCTACTGGCTGTCGCGGCTGCTGGTGGTCTACGTGGACCCGCCGGCCCACGACCTCACGCCACACGACCCCGACCAGTTCCGTACCATCCTCACGGCGCGCCTGGACCATGGCGCCCTGCCGCTGCCCGAGGTGAGCGAATGAGCCTGTCCAAGAGCAGTGCCGCCGGCCCGGCACAGCGCGCGCGGCGCACCTGGAACATCGACCAGTGGGGCAGCGGCTACTTCGACGTCGACGACTCCGGCCATGCCCTGGTGCGCCCGCTGGGCAGCGAGGCCGAGGGCCCGGCGCTGCCGCTGGACGACCTGGTGACCGAGCTGCGCCAGGCAGGGCTGCGCCTGCCGGTGCTGGTGCGCTTCACCGACATCCTCCACGACCGCGTGGAGCAGCTCTGCGCGGCCTTCGATACCGCCATGCAGGAGGAGGAGTTCGGCGGCGGCTACACCGCGGTCTACCCGATCAAGGTCAACCAGCAGCGCCGGGTGGTGGAGGAGATCCTCGGCACCCAGGAGCGCGGCCATGGCCGGGTGGGGCTCGAGGCCGGCAGCAAGCCGGAGCTGCTCGCCGTGCTGGCGCTCTCCGGCGACGGCCCCTCGCTGATCGTCTGCAACGGCTACAAGGACCGCGAGTACGTGCGCCTGGCGCTGATGGGCGAGAAACTAGGCCACCGGGTCTATCTGGTGGTGGAGAAGCTCTCCGAGCTGCCGCTGATCCTCGAGGAGGCCGAGCGCATCGGCGTCACGCCGCGCATCGGCCTGCGCGCCCGCCTGGCCACCGTGGGGCGCGGCCGCTGGCAGAACACCGGCGGCGAGAAGTCCAAGTTCGGCCTCACCGCCAGCCAGGTGCTGGCGGTGGTGGAGCAGCTGCGCGAGGCGGATGCCCTGGCCAGCCTGCAGCTGGTGCACTTCCACCTCGGCTCGCAGATTGCCAACATCCGCGACATCCAGCGTGGCCTGCGCGAGTGCGCGCGCTTCTACCAGAGCCTGGTGGCGCTGGGCGCACCGGTGGACACCGTGGACGTGGGCGGCGGCCTCGGTGTCGACTACGAGGGCACCCGCTCGCGCAGCTTCTGCTCCGCCAACTACTCCATGCTGGAGTACGCCCGCAACGTGGTGTACGCCTTCCGCCTGGCCTGCCAGGAGTTCGAGCTGCCCCAGCCCCATCTGATCAGCGAGTCGGGCCGGGCGCTCACCGCCCACCACGCGGTGCTGATCACCAACGTGATCGGCGAGGAGCGCATCGGCGACGAGGCGCCCCCCCGCCGGGTCGAGGGCGACCCCCAGGTGGACGAGCTGTGGCGCGTCCACGACCTGCTGCACGACCAGGCCGAACCGCGCGGCCTGGTGGAGGCCTGGCACGACCTGGTGCAGGCCATGGGCGAGCTCCACGAGCGCTTCGTGATGGGCCTCACCGACATCACCGCCCGGGCCGAGGGCGAGGGCGTCTACTTCGCCGCCTGCGCCCGGCTGCGTGCGCGCCTCGATACCCGCAACCGCGCCCACCGCGAGATCGACGACGAGCTGGCCGAGAAGCTCGCCGACAAGCTGTTCGTCAACTTCTCGCTGTTCCAGTCGGTGCCCGACGTCTGGGGCATCCAGCAGATCTTCCCGGTGCTGCCGCTGACCGGCCTGGACCACGAGCCGGTGCGCCGCGGGGTGATCCAGGACATCACCTGCGACTCGGACGGGCGCATCGACGGCTACGTGGATGGCCAGGGCGTGGAGACCACCCTGCCGCTGCCGGAATGGCAGGAGGGCGACGAGAAGCTGCTGGGCTTCTTCATGGTGGGGGCCTACCAGGAGATCCTCGGCGACCTGCACAACCTGTTCGGCGACACCGACTCGGCGGATGCCGCCCTGGACGGCAACGGCCGCTGGTCGATCAGCCAGATCCAGCAGGGGGACCGGGTCGCCGACGTGCTCGGCTACGTCAACTTCGACGTCGCCGCCCTGCGCGAGCGGCTGGCCGAGCAGCTCGCGCGCAGCGGCCTGGAACGGGCCGAGCAGCAGGCCTTCCTCGACGACCTCTCGGATGGCCTGGAGGGCTACACCTACCTGGAGTGAGCTCAGTTCGCTCCGAATGCGACGACGCCCCGCAGCGCGAGCTGCGGGGCGTCGTCGTTCGGGGCAGGCATGGTGCCGTCTACTCCACCACGCGGGTGGTAACCTCCAGCCCGCCGGTGAGGGTGAAGTGCAGCGTTGCGCCGCGCTCCAGCGGCCCCACCCCGGCCGGGGTGCCGGTGAGCACCACGTCGCCGGGCTGCAGGGTGAAGTGGCGGCTCATCTCCGCCACCAGGGTCGCCACCGGGAAGAGCATGTCCGCCCCCTCGCCGTGCTGGCGCGGCTCGCCGTTCACCTCCAGAGTGAAGGCGAGGCCGCTCCAGTTGGGCACCTGAGAGAGCGGCAGGAAGGACGAGAGCGGGCAGGCGCCGTCGAAGGCCTTGGCGATCTCCCAGGGGTGCCCCTTCTCCTTGAGTCGCGACTGGACGTCGCGCAGGGTCAGGTCCAGGGCCAGCCCGATACCGACGATGCCGCGCTCGGCCTCGTCGGCGGTGACGTGGGAGAGCTCCTCACCGATCAGCAGCGCCAGCTCCGTCTCGTAGTGCACCTCGCCCCGCGTGAAGGGGGCGTCGACCGGCTGCTCCAGCGGGACGGCGGCCGTCGCCGGCTTGATGAACAGCAGGGGCTCGCTGGGCACCGGGTTGTCCAGTTCCCGGGCATGGTCGGCGTAGTTGCGGCCGACGCAGACGATCTTGCCCAGCGGCTCGGGAAATGGCTGGCCATCGGTGAAACGGGGCACGAAACGCATGGCGGTTCTTCTCCTTCTGGTGGTCGCCGCCGCGGTCAGGCGACAAGCCCTTCAGTCTACCCCAGCGACACCGTGGGTCCAGCGTACCGGCATGGCCCGCCGCTCACGATGGCGCCTCGGGCGACCAGCGTTCGCCCGGCTCGTGGGCCAGGAAGCGCGGGCGCCGGCGGTTCGCCCCGAAGGGGGCCACGCAGCGGTTGTCGAGGCGGTTGTAGACGAAGAAGGCGTTGCTGCGCGGGTCCGGTGACATGTTGGCATTGGAGCCGTGCAGCACGTTGCAGTCGAACAGCAGCAGGCCGCCCGCCGCGCCGGTCGGCGCCTCGATGCCATGCCGGTCGATCAGCGCGCGCAGCGCCTCGCGTCCCGGCACCCCGACCTCCTGCTGCTTGAGCGACTGCCGGTGATTGTCGTCCGGGGTCTCGCCGAGGCAGGGCACGAAGACCCGGTGGGAGCCCGGCACCAGCATCAGCGGGCCGTTGAAGTGGTGGTTGTCGGTGAGCACGATGGAGGCGCTCACCGCATGCATCGCCGGCATGCCATCCTCGGCGTGCCAGGTCTCAAAGTCGGAGTGCCAGCTGAAGCCCTTGCCCTCGAAGCCCGGCTTGTAGTTGATGCGCGACTGGTGCACATAGGCCTCCCCGCCGAGGATCTGCCGGGCACGGCCCATCAGGCGCTCGTCATGGGCCAGGCGGGAGAGGCGCCGCGAGAGGAAGTGCACGGCGAACAGCGAGCGGATCTCGTTGCCCTGGGGCTCGGTGATGCTGAAGTCTCGGCCGCGGAAGTCGCCGTTGTCGAGCAGGGCCTCGAGTTCCCGGCGCAGCTCGGCGAGCTCGTCGCCAGTGATGAAACCGGGCTCGAAGAGGAACCCCTGGCGCTCGAACGCATCGAGCTGCGCCTGGCTCAGTGGCCCTTCCTCGGCACGCCCCTTGACCACCCCCTCGTGGCGGCTGAGCCACGGCATGTCCAGCGGCTCGGCCAGCCGGGTGGGATAGGGATCCTGGCCCGGGCGCGGCGCGCTCTTCACGCGGCTCTGGGGGTCGGGGGAATCGACGACGGCGTTGAGGTCAGCCTGTTCCAGCGTGCGGTAGGACGATGTCTGCACTGACATCCAATCACCTCCTGTGAATCCGTGATCAGTCTCAGTTCGAACACGTTCCGACGGCAGGACAGCCGCGGGCGACCCCAGTGAAGGAGCCGCACGATGCCATATGGTGACGCCCTCGGGGGTTTCAAGGGCAACGAAAAAAGCCACCTCGACGGGTGGCCTCTTCTATGCTGCGACTCTTGGTTTTCCTGGCGATGGGCCAGGGACTTCCCGGTGCTTGATGGTGCCGGCAGCAGGAGTCGAACCCGCGACCTACTGATTACAAGTCACACCACCAAAAACCGTTAAAAATCAGTGCATTACGCCTGGCGTAAGGCTTCGTGAAATGCGTATAGAGACAGCCTGAGAATCAGGAATTACCACCAGCATCACACGGCATCATCGAGTAGCTATTGAAGAGGATGAGGCTGCAAGTGTCAACCTGAATCAGGGCGGGCTAATTCAGACGATCGTCAAAGGCAGGCAGGCGCGGAAGGGCTCTCGATGGAAGCAAAAAGCGGTGCCGGGCTGACTCATCAGTCCGGCACCGCCTGGGTCGTGACCGGGTTTGCCTAATGGCGCCCGAGTTTAGAGGCGCCCCTCAATGGCACTGCGCAGGCTGCCGATATCGACCTCGACGTACTCCAGCGTCGTGCTGATGTTGCTGTGGCCGAGCAGCGCCTTGACGATGTGCAGGTTGCGGTCCGGCTCTTTCATCAGCTCAGTGCCCAAGGTATGGCGGAATCGGTGCGGACTCATCTGGTAGCCGCAAATCTGGGAGAGCTTCTGATAGAAGCTCTCCACCTGCCAGGAGTCCATCGTCTCCATTCGGTGCCGAACGCTGAATCGGTTCACATTGAAGAGCTGCTCGCCACGCTGGATACCCACCATCTTGGCCGAATTCATCAAGTTTTCCAGGTGCGGGTAGAGAGCATTGGAGATGGGGACAAAGTGTTCGCGGTTGTTCTTGGCCCCCTGCCAGGTAGCGGTGAGCACGCGACTTTTAAGGTTGATATCCTCTGGCTTCATCAGCAACAGCTGAGTCAGACGGATACCCGTATGGTAAAACGTCTCGAACACGACCTCCCAGAACCAAACAGGGTGGAGTATCGAAGGTTTTTTTCGGTAGAGCTCCATCTTTTTATATAGGCTGATGGCTTCACGCGCCATTTCGACCTGCCGCTTGCTCAGTGTCTTCTTTCGCTTCCTGGGAGAGGTGACCTCCATCTTGGCAAAAGGGTTGAAGGAGGTATCGATCAAGGCATGATCAATCGCATGCTTGAAGAGTATCCGGTTATGCCGGCAGTAGTTATTCCAGCTTGAGTGAGCGAGGTTTCTACCCTCCTCCGAGAAGCAGAACTCCCTCCACTCCCTGACATCATCACGAGTCACTTCCACTGGCAGCTTATCCTGGCCCACGAACCTGCGGAATAGTTTCACCGGAACGCTATAGGAAATACGGCTTCTTTCGGTTAACCAGCGCTCGGAAAAATAGGATTGCAGCAAGTCGTCAAAGGTAAATGATTTCATTCTTCAGGCTTCCCATCAATCAGGTCAATAAAGGGGTTATCAAACACCTCCTTACCCTCCTCCATCAGGTCATCTTTACCCACAAGATACCCAGAAAGCGTGCTCGACTTCTTATTTGGGCCGACCACCTTTACCTTGTGAAAACTTCCGCCATCCTTGTTTTTCTTGTGCAGCTTCAGCTTCTGGAATGAATCCTGAACTTCTTTCCAGCCTTTCTCTTCTCCGCTCACCTCCTGACAATAGCGCTTGAACACCTTGGGGCTGACCAGCATCAGCATTCCATCCACGGCATGCACCAGGGCCTTGGAGTCGTTCATCAATACCTTGTGAGTTTTCAACCCGCCTCGCAGCCAGGCGAGAAACTCTTCCCCTGATGATGAATGCCCGGGCGATGCCTGTTCCGCAAGTTTCTCGGCACCCTCATCAGGATTACGACTTGGCTGCCGCTCCATACCTGGCGCTGCTTTCTCATTACCGCCTGTGGCGATATCAAGAATGGAGGATTCCAGGTCATCCTGGCTTTCCGAAGTTTCTGCAGTTGCAGGCTTTTCACCTTTCTCCTGATCTTTACGATGTTGCCTAGCTTGCTGACTACCTTCACCAATCTCACCAACGTCAATGGCCTCGACACTCCCCGAGAAAACCTCAGGCTCCTCATCACCGCTCCAAACGAGCGACTTATGAACCTTGAGCATGGAAAGATCGGTCCGCCATTCCCCCATCTCGACCCTACACTTCCAGACCGAACGCCCCTCTGGATTCTCTATAATCAGGCCATGGGACTGCATTTCGTCATAGAGGCGAGACTCATTGGATGGCACGCCCTCGATGCCATGGGAAAGCAGATAGCTCTTGATCTCCCGTGGTACCAGCGGCGTCACCAGCCAGAGCGCCTCGGGAGTGACAAACCCCTGAGCGCCTTTTTCATTCAGGCGGATCTTTTCTGTCACGATGTGGCGAATAGCACCTTTGAGCTTGCTCTGTAGGGATTCCCGGGGTGCCTTGTCGATATTGGAGACCTTTCCACCCAGCGACTTGGCCACGCTGGCCCTGTCAGCCTGACTGACAATCTCACCGACAACCCCGGAGCGCTCCGTGTGGCCACTGATCGCGTAAATCACCAGGCCAAACAGCTCCGGCTGGCTTCTCAACCACTCGAGCCCGGGATTGCCAATCACCTCCTTGCACAAGAGGGGGTTGGCCGCAGCGTGAAGGAAGTAGTCTCGCCCCTTGATATAGCGAACGCGATACTGGTCGGGAATGATGCCCTCCCACAGGCACCACCTGCGGCCAGATCTCAGGTATATATCGACGTCGACGATGACCTTGGCGATATCGTGCAGCAGGCAGGCATAGATGACCGCCACGCTCCACAGCTCTCCGGCAGAGGACTGCTTTTCGGGTGTCTCCTTCGGAGGAAGCAGGTGCTGTCGTCTGAGCCTGAGGCCAAACACACAGGTCTCGAGGCCGTGGTCCAGCATGCCACCGGGGTAGCTATGGTGGTGAGATTCCGAGGCTGGCAGCAGCTGGACATGCTCTGCATATCGTTTCAGAGGCTCCTTGACGTAGGCCTCGAACACCAAATCTGTCAGCGAGGTACCTTCCTGAATGGCCTTGAGCAACTGCTGCCGATAAGGCGCCGCCAACAATTCAGCACCAGTACGAGGCACTTCCCAGCCAGGAGCACACGAGTCATTGGGGATATCTGGCAGGCTACGACGCCGGCCGCGCAGAAAACGTAGGTTCAACAATTCTCGCTCCAGGTGATGCTTTCCATGCATCACATACTTGACTCCCCTCGGGAGCCAGTAGAAACGTTAACTGCGATGAGAGAGGTTTCGACCGGGCGATCCGTGCCCAAATCATGCAACTGATATACATATAATGATAACCAGTTGCATTTATTATACCCATATAGTATTTCAGGGATATTTAAAATGACGTAATCTTTATCCTCACCAGACATAGACTCTGGATTACAACTAAAGTCTACGCACCGTCTTCACAGGTAACAAAAAGCCCCTCCGGAGAGGGGCTGAGTAAGGTGAGCATCAACTGACCAACTGCCTGGCCAGGGCCATCTCCACGGAGTCTCCGTCCGTATTGAGGGCATCCAGGCCCGACTCGGGCACGTCTCCCGACGTGCTCTGGGCAACGGCGATCTTCTTGGCCATCAGCGACAGGCAGGCGATCTGTGACGACCCAGCATAGCCGAGGTAGAGCACCTTCACCGGCTGCCGCTGACCGATCCGCCAGGAGCGGCGGGCGGCCTGCTGCAGGGTGTAGACGTTCCAGCCCGTCTGCATGAAGACGATGGTGGGGAAGTCCAGCAGGTCGAGCCCGGTCTTCACCAGGTCCGGATTGGTGATCAGTACGTCGACACCGCGGTCGACCTGATCGGCAATCCAGTCCTCACGGCGCTGGGTCTCCACGCTGGAGCGCAGCACCGCGACCTTGAAGCCCGCCTGAGCGAGCATCGCCTTGAGTCGGCTGCTGGTATCACGCTTGCCGGTGTAGGTCGTGTAGACCAGCACCTTGCGACCCTCCGCCTTCTCTCGCCGGCAGATCTCCACCAGTTCCCGCTCCTTGGGCATCGGCTGCTGCTCGCCGTATAGGCTCTTCACGAACGCCAGCAGGCTGCCCGAACGCGGATGCTTGACCGTCTCCGGTTGGAAGCAGCAGTCCGGCCAGGCCAGCAGCGCATTGAGCACCACGCCCAGCAGGGTGGTGTCCTTGCGTGCCAGCGCCTGTCTGAGCTCGGCGGTCAGTTGACCCTCGAGCCGCCGGTAGGCAAAGGCCTGCTCGTCGTCCATCGGCACCTCGATGAAGTCTTCATCGTAGGGCGGCAGTACATTGCCACCGATGTCCTTGAGCTTGAGGAAGACGGTGAAGGGCAGCACGTAGCGCATAATCCCCTTGGGGCCGAAGCCCGGGGCCTTGACGGTGCGCACCGACAGCTTCTTGCCTCGCGCTGTCTTGTGCGACTCGCCATCGCGCTCGGTGTAGATGTCCTTCAGCACCCCGTGGTCGCGCAGGAACGACATGGCCGCAGGTCCCATCGATCCGCGCCCGTTGGGGCGATATCCGTCCTCGAGCATCTTCGGCGTGAGGATGCGGAACAGCAGGTGGAACAGATCGTCGGCATAGCCGCCCATCAGGGTGCCGGTCAGCAGCAGCGACTTGCGCGCCTTGGCCGCCAGCACGCCCATGGCCTGGCCCTGGGCCGACCCGGCGTTCTTGTACTCATGCCCTTCGTCCACGATCAACAGATCGAAGGTGTGATCCGGCAGCTGCCGCTTGATGAACTCGGTCGGCTGATAGCCGCCTTCACCGAAGCCGAACTCCATCGTGGCCATGGCCCGCTCCATGCGGGCCGCCTGCCGGTCGGAGAACACCAGCTCCCCGTTCTCATCCATGAGGTTGATGAACTCGTGGATGTTGTCGCCCAGCAGCGTGGCTATGAATTCCTCGCCAAACTGCTGCACCAGGCGCTCCGAGGAGACCTTGCCGATGGTGGGCAGCTTGCGCAGCGCCTTGAGCACCAGGTCGCGCTGCAGGTTGCCCGTCGCCCGCTGTGGCCTCATTAGCGTCCAGAGAGGGCTGTAACAGTGCCGGCACTTGTGGCGCCGCTCCTCACGGAGAAACTGTGACAGCGATACCACCTCGTTGTCGCAGTCGACCACCGTGCCACCGCACTGGGGGCAGGCCGCCAGCTCGCCGCCCGGCACGCGCTTGCGCGCCGCGGCGGGACGCCAGTGGAAGCCCATGCGCATACGCACACGCCCCAGGATGAAGAACTCCGGCCGTCCATCGGACGGCTGGCCCAGGGCCTCACGGAGCTTGAGCAGTTTGACCAGAGTGTCCGGGCCGTTCAGCACCCAGACCCTGGCCTGATCGACGGTCTCCAGGATCTCCCGCCGCCACTTGTAGACCAGGTGGGGCGGCGCAATCACCAGGAAGCGCCGATAGCCCTCGCCGTGACAGACTGCCGCGGTGGCGATGGCCATCATGGTCTTGCCGGTGCCCATCTCGGCGTTGATGATGCCCGCCGGCTCGTGCCGATCGAGCAGCAGCGCCGAGATGGCCTGGACCACCTCAGCCTGCTCAGGGAAAGGCGCCCGCTTGAGGGCCGCCATGACGGCCTGGCGACAAGGGTTGGCCTCGCCGTCATAGACCGGGGGATGGGAGCGGTTAAGCGAGGCCAGCAGGCCATCACCAAACTCCTCCACGAAGGCGTTGAGGTCCACCTGAGGCCCGAAGGCCTCGCCAGACTGCGCCATGCCGGCCGGCGCCGGCAGTTGAGTGATGTCGTTCATGTCCGTCTCCTTTTCACAAGAAAACGGCGGACACTCCCCTCCCCTGGCGGGTTGGAAAGGCCCGCCGTGGGGAATGGCGCCCGGGGCGCCGATCAGTAGTCCTCTGGCAGTAGCAGCGTGGTGACGCTGCGATCTGCCTCGGTGATGATCCAGACGGTGAGCAACTCACCGACCCGGTAGGACGAGAGCAGCCTGTCACCGTGGATCAGGGCCTGCTCGTTGCTCTGGCGGTCCTCCTCGGGCAGGTCACCCCAGTCGCCGGTGACGTGTCGTCGGAGTAGCGCCATGGGCGAGACCTCGCCTCGCTCCACTAGCTCGTTGACGGTCCGAGTCATCACCACGCGCCCTACATCGAAGCGGCGTGGATCCGGCCTCGCGGCACGCTCGGCGACCTGGTTGAGCGGTGCAGGGGCATCGTCTGGCCCGGCATCTTCCGCCGTGCTACCCGCCTCCGGTTCGCCATCTCTGGCCGCCGGCGTCGAGGTAATGGTCAGAAGCTGCCCACAACGAGGCGAGTCTGGCGTCATCTCCCAGGCGCGGATCACCGGCACAAAGCGGTCGGTGAGCACGCGGGTCTCGGTGATGGAGCCATCCTCCCCCTCGGTGAACTCGGTCTTGGCGACCTTATCCTTGTGGGTGTTGCCCTTGACCACCAGGCAGCGCCCGCTGGGCGCAGTGACCACGCCGGAGATCGCCCCGGCCGCCAGCGACAGGGCCAGATGCCAGGAGGAGAGCCGGCGCACCGGGGGACGCGGCGCCAGACCGGTCTTCCCGAACACGCTGCTCACCTCGGGCCAGAGCCCCTGCAGCCGCACGACCTCATCGGCCAGCTGCTCGGCATCGAGCGATACGCGGTAGAAGTGACGCAGCTCACCCTGAGCCGCCGGCACCACGTAGGGCGCAAAGGGCCACACCTCCGGGATCACCTCGGGCGTGACCTCCTTGTTCCCCACGCGCAGCAGCTGGGCGCGCATGGCCTTGGCCTCCTGGCTGCGCTCCGCCTCACGGCGTCGCACCCGACGCCCCAGGATCATGACTTGCTGGAAGTCATCCACGGCGGCGCGGAAGACCCGCAGCTCGGTGAAGTGGTTGACCAGCCAGCCGGTCAGCTCCTTGTCCAGGGCATAGTCGGGGACGATCAACACCATCACGCCCCCATACTGCAGGGTGCCGATGGTGCGCTGGTAGAACAGCTTCTCCAGGCGCCTGCGCCCCTTGCCCTGATAGAGCTCGTAGCCGGCGTGGTCGGCCAGAAGATCGCCGTAGGGCGGATTGAGCCACAGACAGCCCATGCTGCGCGGTGAGATCACCGTGTCCATCAGGTCGCCTTGCAGGCCCCTATCCACCAGGCCAGTCATCGAGACGGCCCGCTCGACGTGATACTCCACGCCGCAGGCCTGAACGCGCTCGCGCCCTAAGTGGTGCGCAAGCTCGGCGATGGCAGCGCCCTCCCCCGCACAGGGGTCGAGCACCCGCATCCGGCCGGCGCTGGCCGGGCTGAGCGCCTGAAGCACCCGCTCGAGCGACGCCTCGTCCGTGGGGAAGTAGCCATTCCTGGCGAAGTTGCGCGCAATGCGCTGAAACATCAGTGCCATGCGACACCTCCTGTCGGTTGGGTTTGGTAGGCGCGGCCAGAACGGCCGCACCGCGGTGGAACGAGAGCTCAGGGCTCGGGGGTGAGCACGCCGGCGCGGATCATGCCGCTGAGGCGCAAGGCCAGGTCGTTCTCGTCGAGGGAGATCTCCCAGGCCTGGATCGGCCCCTGTGAGAACTGGGCCGGAAGCACCGCATGCTGGGCATGCAGCAGCGTCATCACCGGCGCCTGCCAGTGATCCAGCAGTGGCAGCGGGCAGAGCTCGCGCACGCGAGGCCACAGCTGGTCATTCACCGGGCAGGTGCCCTCCTCGTCGTCGAGCAGCGCGATGCTGTGCAGGTTGGCGCGATCCGGCGTGATGCAGCGCTGATCGAAGAGCCACACGTGCACCAGGGTGCCGAAGCGAGTCTGGCGCACCCGGGCGGAGCGCCGGGAGTAGCGGTCCATGTCGCCAAAGACCATGGCGTGGCGAGTGTCGCCCTGGCACAGATGCAAGGTATCCAGGCCGTTGTCTGCCGTTGGCAGCGTCAGCCTGGCCAGCAGCTCCTGGAGCGCCGTGTCCCGCCCCCACAGGGAGAGGAACAGGCACTCGCGCTGCCGGCCAATGCAGAACGCATCGGCGTACAGGTCCAGGCACTCATCGAGGGTGTAGAGCTCGGGCATGATGGTCTCCATCGGTTAGCGAAGATCGATGGGGACATCCCGAGCCCAGGGCATCGAGATGCCCCGGTGGGGAGTGGCTGCCTCAGGCAGCGGCTTGCCAGGTCTGCGTCGGTGCCTGGAATCGGTAACCCAGTTCCTTCAATCGACTCACCTGACGGCGGAACAGCGCCCGATCCACGGTGGGATCGAGCTTGACGCTCGGCCCCAGGGGCCAGAGCAGGCCGAAGAGCTCGGCGTCGGGGTTGGCCTCCTGGCCAGCTGCGTGGGTATCAGGTGCTTGCGGCCTAGGCACCTCGCCGGCTTCACACTGAGGCGGCGGTGCCATCGGTTCGCCCGGCTCAGGCGTGGATGGGGGTGGTGGCTCGGGAGGCACAGGTGCGGCCTCCTCCTCCAGGGGATCCATCTCCGCGGAGTCGAAGCGTGGGCCATGCTGGGTCACCAGCATGCCGTCCTCGGTCAGCAGCATATCGCCAACCTTGGCACGGACCTCCACGACCAGCCGGCCACCGGCGAAGTAGCTCGCTGGACGGATCTGAATCAGCAGAAACTCGCCCTCAAACACCCCTTCGCTGAACTGGTCCAGCTGAGGGTCCTTGATGACGAACTCGCCGATCGAGGCCGCCAGCCGGCCCACGTTGAAGGGGCCGTTGCGCCCATGAATGGTGCGGACGGTGAGCCGCCCGGGGATCTTGATCATCACCAGACTCCTATTCGACAGGATGCGAGAAGAGCGGACGGGGCCGGCAGCGCCGGCGCCCGTCCGTGAAGCCTCGGGCAGGAGCCCGAAGGATCAGAGGTAGCCCCGCTCCGCGAAGGAGACCGAGTCAGAGCCACCCACCACGATGTGGTCGAGCACGCGAACTTCGATCAGACCCAGTGCTTCCTTAAGGCGCTGGGTGATGCGTCGGTCCGCATCGCTCGGATCGGGCTCCCCGCTGGGGTGGTTGTGGGTGAAGATCACCGCACCGGCGTTGTGGTGCAGCGCCGCCTTCACCACCTCCCGCGGATAGACCGAAGCGGAGTCGAGGGTGCCGTGGAACAGCTCGCTGAACTCGATCACGCGGTGCTGGGTGTCCAGGAAGATGGCACCGAACACCTCGTGGTCGTAGCCGGCCAGCTTGAGCCACAGAAACTCACGTACCCGATTGGGTGTATTGAGCTTCATGCCCTTGGAAACGGAGCGCTCCACCACCTGCCGCGCCGCATCGATGACGCGGTCATCAGGGGCCGCCAGGTAGTTGCCGTCGCTGTCGCGCACGAACAGCTGAGGCGCGCTGGATGGGGAGTAGCGAGAATCTGCCGGGAGGGCAGCTGCTGAGGCGTGTGTCATGACCAGAACCTCCGGACATGACCGAGACCGCCCCCTCCGGGAGCGATGTCCCGGTCGGGGTGGATAGTGAGGAAGGGTTACGCGGCGAAGAGCGGCGCGTGATTCAGCTCGTCGTGGCGAGCCACCAGCAGGTAGTCACCATGCTGACGGTCGTTCTGCACCACGAGGGCCTCGAGCTCGAGAGCCAGAGGCTGGTGAGGGTTCCCGCTGGGCGGGATACGATGGTGAGTCAGCCGCACCGCCTGGGTCCCTGCCGGGTACCCGGACAACTGGCTGGCCACGCTCTGCAGCAGTAGCTGGAATCGTTCGATGGGAGTGACCCCATACTCCGAGACCACGAGCTCTGCGACATACATACAGTCGTCCATGACCCGCTCACTGATGCGGACCTTGCCCACAAAGCCGTGGTCACGCGCCAGAGACGACATATCGTAGGATTTCATGGTGGATCTCCTGTGGGAATGCACACAAGGGACACACCTTCCCCACCGGGAATGTGAATCCCCTGGTGGGTGATGGCACGTGAGTGCCGAGGAAGAGGTTAAGCATCCAGCCCGGGCAGGCGGCCTCGTCTCGGGATGCGCGAGGCCTTGGGAGGTGGCGTACCGCTTAGCGGCGCACCCTTGGAACGCCTGGGTGCCGGGGTGCCTCGGTTGGTGCCGGTCGAGACCACCGGGCCGCCATGGGCGGCGCATGCATCAGTGAGCTTACGACACGAGCACCGGGAGTCAAGCGCACTACTCACCCAGCACTCGCTCACTACCCACCTCTAATAAACTAATCGGTACACTCATTGCACCAACAACAATCGGATCAAGGGCCCGCCGGCGTTGCCAAAGGGTGTCGGTAAATGAAAGCAAGGATAGCTACTGCCGAGGAGACTCGCCGAGACATATCATATAGCCTTAATTATCAGCTGAACGCCCACGATCGCCATGGCCAAAATCACCAGACGATAGAAGAATTGTTCATCCAACCGAGACTGGAGCCACAACCCGCTGCGCACGCCCAGCCACGCGACGGGTACCAGGATCAGTGATGCCCATGTACTGATCAGGTTAATTTCCCCTAGCCACAAGTATGGCGGCAGCTTCAGCACGTTGACCGCCGCAAACGCCATGGTGGCGGTCGCCAGGTAGCTCGACTTGGGCAGCCGTCGCGGTACGAGGTAGAGATTCAAGGGGGGTGCCCCGGCATGCGCCAAGAAACTCGTGATCCCAACACCGATGCCAGCGGGCCAGGCCCAGAAGGTGCGAATCGGTTTGGACGCCACCGGCTTGACGAGCATGTAGGCGACGAACAGTAACGACACACCCCCCAGCAGTAACCGGACATGGTCTTCCTCGAGAATACCTACCAGCCCCGTACCTATCGCGACCCCCAGGACTAGTCCTGGCACCAGCCGTCGAAGTTCCTGCCGGTCATGCTGCCCACGCCATGCCTTCACGGCGAATATGTCCATGACCAGTAGCAGCGGTAGTAGCAGGCCAGCGGCCTCCATGGGACCGATTGCAAGCGCCATCAAGGGGACGGAAATTGAGCCGAACCCGCCGGCGAACCCGCCTTTGGAGACGCCAGTCAGAAAGGTCGACGCGATGATCAGCCCCCAGGCCAACACTGAGTAGTCAGGGAGCATACCGAGTCTCCTGAAGGGCAGCCTTCCTCACCCGGCTGATTGCGGTTGACAGGCTTGCCATGTCCCGGAACGCGCCGAAACAAAGAGGGCATCGACCACCCGCATGTTGGCCACCGCGTCTGCAATACCGAAGCCCGGCACCTCTTCCCCGCGAACGACGCGAGAAAAGTGGTCGATCTCGCACAGATATTGGTCGATCGTCTCGAAAATAATCTCGCGTGGATGGCACGCGTAGAGATCACTGGCGTCATCGAAGGCCAGGGTGGTCGGCCTGTCATTGGGGGCGATGAAAGGCAGGGGGAGGTCGACGCTGCCTTGGCTGCCGATGAGATGAAGGTGCTGTGCGGCAGCGAGCACAGTGCTCACGCTGAAGAGGGCATGGCGCCCGCAGCCGAAGTCGAGTATCACGCTGGTCAGGTTGTCGACTCCCTCTGTTCCATCGCCTTGCATCAGCGCCATGACGCGTTGGGGCTCGGCGGCGAAGAAGTACCGTGACGCCATCACGGCATAGCAGCCGACATCATACAGAGCACCTCCCCCATACTCCGGGTGGCGGCGAAAATCCGTGGGGTTATTCATATAGAAGGTCAGGCAGGCCTGCAGTATTCGCACCTCTCCCAATGCTCCACGCATTGCCAGATCGCGAGCATAATGCCAGCGAGGTTGATGGCGCGGCATGAAGGCTTCGGCAATATGAACGTGCAGGGCGGCATCCTGTAGTTTCTCTGCCTGTGCCGCCGTAAGGGCGATTGGCTTCTCGCAAAGCACATGCTTGCCCTTCTCTGCTGCCTTCAGTGCATATTCAACGTGCAGGTGATTGGGTAACGGAATATAGACGGCGTCGATGTTGGAATCAGAGAGCAAAGCATCGTAAGAGTCATAGACGAAAGGAATGTCAAAATCCTTGGCAGTCTTTAACGCCCGATCTTGATCCCTCGCCGCAATGGCTTTTGGATAGCCATATTGGCTGGCATGCATGGCAGGAATGACATGTTCTTTGGCGATGCGCGCGGCACCCAGAATACCCCAACGGACTGGGGTGTAATGTTTTTCGTCAGACATGATTACGTTCACCTGAAGGCATAGTTATATTGATTGCACAGAGGTCTTTAGATATTTTCGAATATTTCTAATGCTGGCCTATCCCCAAAGGCAAACAAATGATAAATCTCAAGCCTTGCCACTTTCAGCAATGTCGCTTTTTGGGCGCCAAAGGATTTTGCCATATAGGGGATAGCGACATGAGGGAGGCACTAGATATGGCCAGCATCCGAATCGTTGATCTGTAGGCTCAAATGCCCGGCCGTTCTGCCTTATCCACGACTACGGAGAAACCCTAGCGATAGCGAGATCTTTCTTGCCGAGGTAATAGGCAATACCTTAGGGTTCGTGCAAGCTAGAATGTTGACCTAGCAGGTTAGCCTGCAAGGACTTGGCAAAAAAGCCCCGTCGGAACGGGGCAAAAAGGAACAGCGCTAGCAACTCAACTTCCTAGAAGAAATACTTGAAACGCAGTCGACCACCGTAGCGGTCGGCATCATCGATATTGTCGATTTCCTTATGATCGACCCTGCTATAGTAGGCGCCGAGATAAATAGCGAAGTTATCGATACTCATCACATTGGGAAACCGGTAGGAAGTATAGAGCGTATCGACAGTATACTCGCCCGGGACACTGAGATCAAAGTCTCCATTCGTACCAGGCTTGACTTCATCAATCTCGTTGCGGGCGTGGATATACCCCACTCCAATATTCTTCCACACCGTATTGAGGCCCAGTGTCAAGTTGTCTTCCTCGAGGGCATCCAGGTAAGCCAGGTTACCATTCACTGACCAGTCACCCTCGGCGTAGGTCAGGCGCGTGCCGTAGCCTGTGCGGTCACTGATATCTTTACCGCGCTCATCGACAAGAGCATTGTCCACCAGGTTGGTCTCCATGCCGGCGGCCAGCGTCCAGGGACCCGGCGACCAGGCAAGCACAGGTCGCACGATGAAGGAGTTCTTGGCATCCGGATCGATGTCGAATCCATGGTAGGTGCCGCCATTGCCGGCACCATGGAAGAAGTCGGTGCGGTCGCCGAACAGCGTAGAGAGTTCAGCGTAGAAGTCGCCGCTGCGCTGGCTAAACATCACCTGCCCCGCACTATCGGCGCGACCTCTCCCCTCCTTGGCCTGATACACATAGCCCTGCCCATCAGTATAGAGGCCGTCTGACGTACTTCCGCTATAGCTGTAGACCGTGTCCTGCCCCAAGGGGAACAGATCGAAGGCCTCATAACGACCAACCTTGACTTCCTGACCGGCAGGCGTTCCGAAGGCAAACCAGGCATCATCGATACCGGGGTCTCCATTGGTCTTGATCAGAGGTTGTGCCTTGAATCGGGCATAATTTCCGGTATCACTGGCCCGTTCGCCACTCACGTCGAGCAGAATGCGTCCACTCTGATTGTATTCATCGTTGCTTTCGATATCGTCAGCAAAGAATATCGGGCCGTCTTGGGTGTTCTGCGCGTTGATATCTAGTTCCACATCACCGCCGAACGCAAGCTTCCCCGCTTCACCCTCGACAACCAGCTCAGCGAATGCCGGCATGCCAGAAAAAAGGGCTAATGACCCCATACAGATTGTTATTGATGTTTTTGCTCTCACTTACTTACTCCTGATTATGTTGTATGCATTGCTGTTGCTGTGTTGCACTTCTCGGTCTGTGGTTTGCATCACCTCCAGGGCTCGCTTAATAATCGCCCGCACTTTCCCAAGTGACCGGCGCAGAAGCGCCGTCACGGTGGCGGGAAGATAGTAGTAATGGAGGTGCCCACGCTGGCACGGCTTTACGCCGGCAGCGTGGGCGGGGGAGGATGTCAGGCTGTCTTATTACGCTTGCGCTGACGGTATTGATCAACCACCACGGCGGCGACGATGATCGCACCCTTGACGATATCCTGGTAATAGGCATCAACGCCGAGGAAGGTGAAGCCACTGAGCATCACGCCGAGGATCAGCGCCCCGATCACTGTACCAGCGATGCGGCCAACGCCGCCGGCCAGGCTAGTGCCACCAATGACCGCCGCGGCAATAGCGTCAAGTTCATACATAATACCCATACCTGCCTGCCCGGTCCCTGCGCGGGCAGCAGCCACCACCCCGGCCAGCCCGGCCAGCGTACCCGCAATGGCATACACCATCACCAGGTGACGGCGCACGTTGATGCCGGATACTCGTGCCGCCTGGGGGTTGGCGCCGATGGCATAGGTGTACTTACCGTAACGGGTGTACTTCAGGGCGATATGGAAGATCACCGCGACGCCCAGGAATATGATCACCGGGTTAGCGCCGGAGCCAATCCAGGTAAACTGCTCAGTGAGCATGCTCACCGGCTGACCGTCGGTGTAGGCACGTGCGAGGCCACGGGCGCTGACCATCATGCCCAGGGTGGCGATGAAGGGCGGAATCATGGCGAAGGCAATCAAGGCACCATTCACCAGACCGGCCAGGGCCCCGACCAAGAGGCCCGCCAGCAGCGGTATGATCCAGGGCAGGTCGGTCAGCGCCGGATAGACGGCGCGCAGGTACTCGGATTGCTGGGCCAGACTGGCGGTGACCATGGCCGTCAGAGCGAGCACCGAGCCGGAGGACAGGTCGATACCGGCGGTGATGATGACCTGCGTCACCCCGATGGCAATGATGCCGATGATCGACACCTGCAAGATCATGATCAGCAGTCGCTGCTGATTCATCAGGAAGGAATCGCCACGCACGGCCCAGCCGAGAACCTCGAAGAGGACAGCAATACCAACGAGGACCAGGAAGATGCTGACTTCCGTCGGTATCTTCCGCTTGCGTTTCCGAGGGGCTTCGAGATGTTGGCCGGTATTCGGCTTTTCTTTCGTAGAGGCATTAGCCATGTTGGTTCACCTGTTTTGTTGTCGCTATCTGGAATTCAGTGCTCGGTGACCGGTGGTGCCACCGGCGAGGAGGCGAGAGACATGATGTTAACCTGGTTGGCTTCGCCGCGGTCCAGAAGGCCAGTGACCCTGCCTTCGTGCATGACCATGATACGATCGCTCATGCCCAGCACCTCGGGAAGTTCCGAAGAGATCATGATTACCGCCATGCCTTGGCCGGCAAATTTGCTGATCATCTTGTGGATCTCGGCCTTGGCGCCTACATCGATGCCACGGGTCGGCTCGTCGAGAATCAAGATACGGGGATTGGTCATCAGCCAGCGCCCGATCAGTACCTTCTGCTGGTTCCCACCAGAGAGATTACTGATGCGCTCATCGAGACTCGGTGTTTTGACCCGCATCAGCTCCTTCATGGCGTCGCACTCGTGATCTAAGCGCCCCTGCTCGACGAAGGGGCCCTTGGTGTAACCATCGCGCAGTACGGCCATTTCCATGTTCTCGATTACCGAGAGGCCCAGGAAGAGCCCGGTCTCCTTGCGATCCTCGGTGAGTAGGGCCAGGCCACGCAGCATCGCCTGATGCGGCGAGGAGACCACGGTCTCCTGACCATTGATAGCAATACTACCGCCGCTGGCCGGGGTCACACCGAACAGGGTCTCGGCGACATTGGTGCGACCTGAGCCCACCAGTCCAGCGATGCCGAGGATCTCACCAGCCCGCAGGTCGAAACTGACATTCTCGAAGACACCTTCCAAGGCAAGGTCCTTGACCGACAGCACCACGTCGCCGATGGGAACTTCTTCCTTGGGAAACATCTGAGTAACTTGGCGCCCCACCATCAGCTGGATAATCCGGTCGGAAGTCAGTTCGCTGGCAGGCGCGGCGTGAACGAACTGGCCGTCACGGAATACCGAGATGTCGTCAGCGATCTCGAACACCTCGTCCATCTTGTGGGTAATATAGATGATCCCTTTGCCCTGGCTCCGCAAATCACTGATGATCCTGAACAGATGTGCCACCTCACGATCGGCCAGTGACGAAGTGGGCTCATCCATGATGAGTACGTCAGATTCATAGGAAACCGCCTTGGCGATCTCGATCATCTGACGGCCGGCCACGCTAAGATGGCGTACCTCAGTTTGCGGATCCATGTCGATGCCCAAGCGCTCGAATAGCGCCTCGGTCATCTCGTACATCTTGTGGTGATCGACCAGACCGATGGCATTTAGCGGTTCACGTCGGATCCAGATGTTCTCGGCGATAGTCATGAACGGCATCAGGTTGAGCTCCTGATGGATCATGGCGATGCCGGCCTCTAAGGCATCCAGCGGACCATGCAGGGTCAGTGGCTTGCCATGCAGGCGCACCTCGCCCTGGTCGGGAATGTATACGCCAGCGATGATCTTCATCAGGGTAGACTTACCCGCGCCGTTCTCTCCCATCAGGGCATGGACGGTGCCCGGCCGTATCTTGAGCTGGACATTATCCAGAGCAACCACACCCGGAAAAGTCTTGCGAGCCTCGAAGACTTCTAGCAAGTAATCACTTGTCGTACTAGAGGTCGAATTTTCAGCAGTCATTGTCGCCATGAGATTTCACTCCACAAGCGCGCGGGACGACCCACACCTTGGTGTGGGCCGTACCGTCATTATTCGGCGAGGAAGTCGTCGAGATTCTCGGGAGTCACCAGCTTAAAAGGGACCATGGTGCGCTTGTCCACTGGGTCGCCATTGATCAGTCCCATGGCTGCATCAAGGGACGCAACAGCCTGACCCTTGGCGTCCTGAAAGACGGTTACCGCCAGTTCGCCACGCTGTACAGAATCGAGAGCAGCAGGGGTTCCGTCGATGCCCCCGACAAACACTTCATCAGGGGATACACCATATTGACGCATGGCAACGAGCGCTCCGAGTGCCATTTCATCGTTGTTGGCAGCGACCGCATCGATCTGCTTGCCACCGGCGATCCAGTTGGTCATCAGGTCGATGGCTTCAGTTCGAAAGAAATTGGCAGACTGCTCGGCAACGATCTCGATATCGGGGTAGTCGGCGACGACCTCCTTGACACCCTCGACGCGATCGAGAGCCGAGCTTGACGTCAGCTCACCGACCATGATGGCGACATTACCTTTCCCATCCATAAGCTCGGCCAGCCTCTCCATCTGCAATCGGCCTGCTCGGACATCGTTAGCGCCAACGAAGACCACATTATCCTGTTCGAGATCATTTCCCACAGGCTCCTTGTTGACATAGACCAATGGGATATCGTTTTCCACTGCCGCCTTCGTCATCATGCCAGTGGCAGCGGAATCCACTGCAAAGGTGACGATGGCATCGACATCCTTCGCAGCCAGGCTCTGAACATTACTGAGCTGGCGACCGATGTCACCCTGGGCATCCAGAAATTGGATATTGATGTCTCGAGAATCAGCTTCTTCTTGCATCGACTGACGAAGAGAAGTAAGCCAAACGTCATCGAAATAGGCCAAGGACACACCGATGGTAGTATCAGCCATGGCTGTAGAGGAACAGGCAGCGAATATCGCGGCACCAAAGAGTAGGCGTTTCATCATTGTTTCTCCTGAGCGAGTGTTGTTGTGATTACCAGCTGACGGACCATCGGCTGCGGGATTCCGGAAAAGCAAACCGAGAGATCAACTCACGCCATGTCCGTTGAAGCTTGCCAATGCAACATATACCTCGCCACATGGCGCAGCAAATACCTTTTATAGACTTTGGTATTAGCAGAGCGCTCGATCAACGAGCAAAGAAAAATATGCATCTGTCTGTTAATTAAGGGTTTTTCTCTACTTTGCCAAGCAATTTTTTCGAACAGCGAAAAAGAGAATTCGTTCGAGGGTGTTTCGTGGGAACAGGCACTTACCTATGCTGAACCTGCTTGCAAAAGAGGGCCTGCGTCGTGATGGGAGACTCTCCGACAATAGGTCAATGACTCAGGTTTCTCGCCCGTAGTGGCCAGTGTGTAATACAAACATCAACATCAGGAGGCGACATGAATATTGGTCCCGATACTCCCTTGAAGGTGGCTTGCCTGGGTATAACCCATCCACATACCTCAGGGCGCGTCAAAGCCCTCAACAAGATGGAAAATGTCGAAGTCACATACGCTGTGGATGACAGCCATCTAACACCAGTCTTTGCCGATGCCTTCGGTTTGGAAGTCCGCAATAAGCAGGAAGTGATGGAGGACCCCAACACCCAAGTGGTCATCATTCACTCCAAGAGCGACAAGATGGCAGACCTTTCCATCGAGGCTCTTGAGGCAGGGAAGGCGGTACTCGTTGAGAAACCGGCAGGACGAAACTCGGAGGACGCCCGGCGCATTCGAGATGCCGTAGAACGTACCGGTGGTTTGCTGCAGGTTGGCTACTGCTGGCGACACGCGCCTTCAGTGGCTGCCATGCATGAAGCATTGCAGAGTGGTCGCCTAGGCAAAGTCATGCAGGTACGAGCCCATGGCGGGACGTCGCACGATGAGGCAGCCACCAGCCACCTTAACCAACCCGAAGACATGGGTGGGGCGATGTTCGTCATCGGCTGCCATCTCATCGATCAAATCATCCATCATTTCGGTATGCCGCTCTCCGTCAACGCTCGGGTCTCCAAGTTCCCGGGACAGATGGATGACAGCTTCCGGGAAGATGCTGCAGGTGCCGTCCTGAACTACCGTGACAAGATCGTGGTGGTCGACTTCTTCTCCTGGGATCCTCTCCCCTGGTTGGAAAGCTGGAACATCACGGCGTATGGCACCGATGGGATCATGCATGCTAACCCCCTGCCGGCCAGTTACAAGATCTACGACACTAATCGACAGGGCCACACCCAAGGCTGGAGTTCTTGGCAGGATACAACCTTCCCTGTTCAATGGGCGGCCAAGAAGACCGAATACTCCCCCGAGCTCGCAGAGATCGGTAACCCATTCTTCTTCGAGCGCGAGGCAGAGGCGTTCGTCAACTCGATCCGCACCGGTGCGTCGTCCCAGGTGCCGGCCCAACAGGCCCTCAATGTCAACCTGCTGATTGAGGCACTCTTCGCGTCATCGAAACAATCCGGCGCCGAGGTCATCCCTGGAACCTGATCCAGCAGCATTGAGAAAAGGTTGGCGACGCCGTTCGTCAACCTTTTTTTTGGTCGTATGCATGCTCCATTCAGTCAGTGTCGTTCATCAGCCGCCTTAGCGGCTGGCTCCTTTGCTGATCAAGAAAGCCGTTCACAATCCGGACAGATGATACGGGTTGCGCCTGAAAACAGCATTTCAAGAAGATCACTAACTGGTAAGTTATCTCCCGTAGACTTGTTCAAGAGTAGTGGCTAGCCATACTCAAAAAATTATGCCCATGCACTAGATGCGCTGGGCATAAATCATAACTGAATAATTGATCGTGAAACACAACCTGTGTTCACTACATTGAATAGTCTACCTGATGCCTCGCAATACGCATGTCGCCCAACTCTTGTCGCACACGCAAGTGTTCTGGGTGGGAGGCATAGCCCTCTAATGCATCAAGGGACTCGAACTCGGAATAGAGCACCACATCGCAAGCATAATCGATATTGCTGATATCCACACCGACTTCAATCTTCCTTAGACCTGGTATCTTTCCTCGCAGCCCCTCGAAAGCTGTCTTCAGCACCTCTATGTGCTGCTGTCTTTCTTGGTCGGTCTCACCCTTGACGTCCCACATGACGACATGTTTCATGATACTCATCGACACTCCCTCACTACTACAACAAAAATGGCCCGACAGCGTCTCTGCTAATCGGGCCAAGGAAAGAATACTTACTCGGCTTCAGCATTTAGCACGAAATCGAAATCCATCGTATAGAAAGGTGTTTCTGAAAAATTACCATCAGGCGTTGAGCCATTTTCATGGCGGACCCAGTCGGCGATCAACGATGACCGCACGCCAAACACCGCATCGGAATCTAGATAGTCACCTCCCTCACGAAACACATGCGTGACCAGCCGCTCATAACCGGGAGCCGTGATCATGAAGTGCAGGTGAGCTGGGCGCCATGGGTGCCGATTCAAGGCCTCAAGCATTTTCCCCACTGGTCCGTCATGGGGAATCGGATAAGCCTCGGGAACGATCGACTTGAAATAGTAATTTCCTTGCGCATCGGACTGCAGCACTCCACGCCCCTGGTATTCCGACAGATCTGGAGACTGCACATCGTAATAACCAGCATCGTCTGCCTGCCAGGCTTCTATTCTGGCATGTGGGATTGGTTCACCATCCTGATTCACAATTTTTCCGCGAATATACCACGGCTCCCCTTTCATACCATTACTAATATCATCACCCAGTTCGTAATGGGGAGCATCTTCAACGTGAAATGGTCCGAAAACAGTGGCCTCAGTGCATCCTGCGGGCTTCTTGTGATTCTGCGCAACGACCAGAGTCGATAGCCCCAAAGTGTCTGACAAAAGAATGAACTCCTGACGAGTTGGGCTGCAAATCTGACCAACTGATGTCAGGAATTCGATACCATACTGCCACTCTTCTTCCGTTAGATGGACCTCACGTGCAAACGCATGAAGGTGTTGCACGAGGCTTGCCATGATCTCCTGAAGGCGGTCGTCACTAGCCCCGCCATTGCTTTTCAGCACAGCTTGTGTAATCGTTCTCTCATTCAGGTTTCGCATAACCCCTCCGTCATATTGCATCGTTTACGGTCTTTATAAATGCAGCATAGATGACCATATGACTGGGGGAAACATTAGGACTGAAAAATTATTTTTCACTCCTGAAATAATTAATATTTATTTAGAGGCTACCACAATGGACAGAATAACCGAACTCGAGCTTTTTGTTCATGCCATCGAAATGGGGACATTGAGCAAGGCTGCTGAGCATCTCCAGATATCCAACGCCAGCGCTACTCGACATCTATACTCGTTGGAGTCCCGGCTAAAAGTGCGTTTGATTGAACGTAATACACGCCGCTTGTCATTGACTAAAATTGGCCATGACTTTTTCCAACGAAGCAAGAACCTTTTGAACGAATATTATGAAGCAGAGTCTGCCGTCAGTTCATCCGTCGTCGAGCCCACGGGTACCTTGACCGTTACCGCGACCATCTCCTTTTCCAAGCTTCACATTGCGCCTATTTTGCCCGAGTTCAAGAGACTTTATCCTAGAATCAAGGTCCACATCATTGGTGCTAACCGGTACCATGACATTATGGACAGCGGTATCGACTTGGCCATACGCACCCGTGAATTCGAACCTGACTCAAATATCACAATTCGCCGATTAGCCCAGAATCGCAGAGTTCTTGCCGCATCACCTGAGTATTTGAGACGCAAGGGCACACCTAAAGTCGTAGAAGAACTTAGTCGTCATGACATGATTATTTATAGTCATGCCTACGACCCCTACCGTCTCAACTTCACCCGCGGGAACGAGAAAGCTTCAGTGGGCATCGAACCCACACTGGAAAGTAATGATGGACAAATTATCCGCTCGGCAGCCCTCTCGGGCCTCGGCATTCTCGTGCAACCGATGTATATTATCTATGATGATTTAGTTGCCGGCCGACTTCTTCCTGTCTTGCACGACTGGCACCTTCCCAAACTTATCATCAACATCGCCTTTCAGGAGCGGCGTTACATGCCTGCCAAAACACGCCTGTTCATTGATTTCCTCCTGGAAAACTTCCAAAAGAAAGGTTATGAGGAAAATTGGAACACGCTATGAGTTGCACAGGCACGCCCACGTTATAGGCGTGCCTAACTTCATCACGAAGAGGGACGGGCCCCATCAAAAGCATCCTGCAACAGTGACCGGATGCCTTCGCGCTCTATGGGACGAGGATTCCAGTAGGGGTTGGATAGGGCAATGTCCGTAGCCCGATCCAGATCGGGTTCCGTCAGCCCAAGTTCGCGCAGCGTCAAGGGAGCGCCCAGGCGCTTCGCCAGATCGTATAGCGCACCTCCCGCCGGTACAGACTCATCACCCAGAGCTCTGCTGATGCACCTCGCCGCCTCTGGCGCTGCCTCGGCATTGAACGCGATGGCGTGGGGCAGCACCACGGTATGAGTCGGTGCATGTGGCAAATTGAAGCTACCGCCCAGGGTATGGCAGAGCTTGTGGTGCAACGCCATGCCCACATGCCCCAGCACCGTCCCACAGAGCCAGGCGCCATAAAGGCAGTCGCTGCGTGCGGCGTAGTCATCGGCATGCCCCACGAGCCTGGTCAGGCCCTGAGCCATCGACCGGATCCCCTCTTCGGCCATCAATGACATCACCGGATTTCCATCCTGGGCATAGAGGCCTTCGGCAGCATGCGCGATAGCATTCATGCCACTGGTAACCGACAGATCGACCGGCAGGCTCAGAGTCAGGCTTGGGTCATAGATGACGGTCTTGGGCAGTACCCTCGGATCCTTACCGGTCCTTTTCAGCCCTTGTTCGGTCAGGCCGTAGACTGGTGTCATTTCCGATCCGGCATACGTGGTCGGTATTGCCAATATCGGCAGCTCAGACTCCATGGCGATGGCCTTGCCGAGCCCCGTCGTCGACCCGCCACCGATAGCCACGGCACAGTCGGCCTCCAACTTCTTAGCTACCTCTCTGGCTTCATGCGCTGTTTCGATCGGCACGTGCATCACGGCCTTGTCGAAGATCCCCGCCGCCCGTGAGCCCAGCAGTTCGGCAACCTGTTCGGCTTGCGCACGCTGATCGGGAGTGGACAGGACGAGCGCACGATGTGCCCCGAGACGCTCGATTTCATTTGCCAACTCTTGGATCGAATCCTTTCCAAAGATCACTCGAGCGGGTTGAGCGCTGTAAATGAACTTGTCTGTAGCCATCAGTGACTCCTGAAAAAAACCGGCGTACGCAGCCATCGCCCTGGATAAAGAGCCGAATCGGCCAAGCACGCCGGAAGGGAGGAAACTATTGTACTTTCATATTGCTACATCACTCAGTCGACATAAGGGCTCACTCGGTGCGGACACACATTTTCCGCACCTCACCCATCACGTCGCACGACAAGCGGTGTAGGTCTTGTAGCCGCGCAACGGCGGCACACACTGACGTATTTCTCGTCGTTTCTCGTTCAGCGAATTTCGTCCAACGCCACACGACGACCCTCACGTAGTGATAACTCGGCAGCCTCAGCCAATCGAAGCGCCTCGAGGCCGTCCTCGGCGGATGCCAAGGGCTCGCGTTGCTCTCGCCAGGCTCGGGCAAAATCCGCGACCTCTCGTCCATAGGCCTCCGCATAGCGCTGCAGGAAGAACCACTTCGGCTTCTCCTCCACCTGACCAGGCTCACCGGTGAAGCGAAGCCGTGTCTCACTCTCATTCTGCGCCTGGAGCATGCCGGAACTTCCGAAGGCTTCGATGCGCTGATCGTAGCCGTAACAGGCGCGACGTGAATTGTTGATATGGCACAATCGCCCGCTCGCCGTGGTCAGGGTGACCATGGCGGTATCGACGTCTCCCGCATCTCCAATGGCCGGATCAATGAGGCAGCTACCGGCGGCCTGGATATGGGTGATCGGTTCATCCAGCAACCAGCGGGCCATGTCGAAATCGTGAATCATCATGTCGCGAAACAGCCCCCCCGAGGCCGCGACGTAGTCGGCCGGGGGAGGCGTCGGGTCGCGACTGATGATGGTCAGGGTTTCAAGGGTACCGATACGCCCTTCTTCGAGCCCCTTCTTAAAGGCGCCAAACTGCGGGTCATGACGACGGTTGAAACCCAGGGCACAGGTCACCGGATGCTCGGTCAGCACTTTCAGGGCCTCACGAGTCCGAGCCAGGTCCAGGTCGATCGGCTTTTCACACAGTACCGCTTTGCCGCCACGAGCAGCTTGTTCGAGGTAGTCCGCATGCGTCGGTGTGCTCGAGGCAATCAATACAGCATCTATGCTGGGCGAGGTAAACACTTCCTCGGCGTCCATCACACGGCTACCGTACTGGGCGGCTAGTTCCTCGGCCGCCGGACGGTAAAAATCGGCTACCGCGGCCAGGGTGATCTCCGGTTGGGCAGCAATAGCTTCGGCATGCACCTTGCCGATACGACCGGCGCCAATCAGGGCAAGTTTCATGTGGGGCTCCTCGCAATGTTATTGGTTATGACATATTGATTAGGATATGGTTGGGAGGCTCTGAATTACCTAGCCTACCACTCGGTTATCTTCGCAAACTGCTGCATGGTCGTGTCGTACGACCGATGAGCCATCTCCTCCAGTGGACGCTGGCGGAACTCTCTGGACAAGACTTCGACACCGTAAGGACCCTGATAGCCAGTGTCCTGTATCGCTTGAAGGAAGGCCGGCACATCCAAGTCGCCCTCACCGCAGAGCCGGCGATGATGGGTGGAATCTTCGAACAGTGACGGTAAGGCTTCGCTGGAGGCATCATTGACTTCAACAGCCTTGATGAATCTCAGAGGCACCTTTCGAATCTCCTCGAAGCCCATGCCACCCCGCTTGATATGCCAGATATCCAGCAACAGTCCACCATTGGGTTGGTCGGCTCCCTCGACGATAGCCAACGCCGTATCGATCTGACTCACATTGCTGAATGGCAGAAACTCGAAAGCAATATTGACGCCGTAGGGCGCCGCATCCTGGCAAAGACCAGCAAAGGCGTCGGTCATACGCGGCACATCCGCCTGTCGGGTCTCCTGGATACTGGGTCCGACCTTGACCGTCTCGGCTCCCAACGCCTGGGCAGCGGTCAGAATCTCATGGCGATACTTGTCGGAGACAACCCTCTCTTCGCCATCCAGGTACCAGTCCACAAGGAATTCCAGATGGATATGCTTCATGTCGTGGTCATCCAGCATGCGGCGGATGTTGGACATGCCATATTGCTTGTCGGCGGCTTGGAGATCCTGAAGTAGCAAGCCTATTCCTTTGTAACCCGCTCGTGCCGCTGCTTCAATCCTGTCTTGAAGCGCATAGGGGCTAACCTCGGTTGGTGCTGAGGGATAGACGTCACCCGAGATCGTGAAGTATGACGCCACCAGTTCAATATCTTGTTCTTTCATAACAGAATCTCTTGATGAATCATTTTATGAATGTCTGGGTGAGCCCGGTGTGAGGCGTACCGACCTGATCACTCGGGCAGTAACAATAGAGTTCTTCTGACATTGGTACCGTCTAGCTGAGGTGAGCATAGGACGCTTACCACAGCCTTGGAAGCCCATAGAATAAAATGTTTTTTTCATTTTGCGAAAAACCGCAGCCCCCGCCCTGCTAACCAACCTGTTTTCAATCAGTTATAGCACCAATGGGCCATATGATTGACCTTGCCTTATAACCAACCTTTTCTGTTATCCGCAAAAAGCGCCATCGATTATCACCTATTGCACCATCACGAACATCAGCGTCTGCAAACAACGAATTGGACGGATAACGATTACTCATCGCTGTTTAGGCGACGATTTCGCATCCACATCGTGGCGGCGATGAAGTAAGTTACTGTCAAAGGCACGATTAGCCACTTGTAGGTCTCTACGTAGTCTATGGCGTTGCTACCCTCATTGATCCAAGGCCAAAAACTGGCCAACAGGATAACTACCAAGCAGCCGATAGACAGAAAATACCAGGGGTCACGGCGATTGACGGCAGGGTGGGACTGGACAGTATCTCCAGGGAGTTCGGGCGGATCTACCGGGCCGTAGCCCGCCTCGAGATAGTCGATACCTGGCTCGGTCTCGGCGCCCATGGAGAGGCACAGAAGCGGATAGACGATAAAGGACGTCAGCCACACCGGGATGAATACCAGGAACAGATGGATCTGGGGCAATGCAACCATAATTATGCCGACCACCACCGCAGTGATCCAAGTTAACATGGCGGGACGATTGTCCTCGACTCCCTGGTGTTCACGCCACAGCGGACGGATGCCCAGTCGTGGCAACAGGAAGTGCTCGGCGGCAATGATGGCGCCGATTGGAGCCAGGAGCATAGTCAGGTAAGAAAGTACTTGCATGAGCGAGGTGAAGACAAAGGGAAAACAAGCGATTACAGTCGTAACGACGCCCACCGATACGCTGACAGTGGATCGCTTGTGATGATAGAAAACGGATTGGAAGGCCAGGCCAGCACGATAGAGGCTCGGGATTGCCGTGGTCCATCCGGCGACCACCACCGCAAGCAGCCCCATGCCACCGAGAATGCGGTAGGCGATGGTCCCCGGATCCATATCGATCAGCTGTTCTTTGAGTAACAGCGCGGCAGTAGCCCCCATGATGCCGGCGCAGACCCATGCCATGAAGTGACCGATGAACATGCCCGATGCCGAGAAGTAGCCATAGGAAGCCTTACGGGCGAAGCGCAGGATACTCATGTCGCTCATGCCCAGGTGCCACGGCAGATTGACCCCCCAGGCCCAGGCGGCAATGACCCAGATGCTGATGCCGGGCTCGCCCTCCGGGGTCGTCCCGGTCCAGATCAGCGCGTCAAGCATTGCACCAAGGCCATTTAGCCCCTGCTGTTCACCAAAGTGGGTGACGATTGGTAGGGACAAGATGCCGCTGACCAGAAACATCATGATCATCCATGGCGCACAGACCGTGGAGAAATTAGCAATCAGCTTGAAGCCCTTCAGAGCCAGGAAAACGGTGACCCCCCCTACAGCAAGCGCCAGTAACACGAAGCTGACACTGGTCGGGTAGAGCCCTGTCTGCGGAGGGATATCGATCAGTACCCGAAACGCCGAGGCTGATACCGTGATCATGGCCCCTGCTAGAACAGCGTAAAGCACCCCATTAACGATATTGTAGAGGTAGGAAACCTTCTTGCCGGCAAGGCGCTCCAGATACCAGTAGATGGTCATGCGCGACCGTGTCGCAATCGGGCTGCACACCCAGGCCCAGGAAAGTACCGCCATCAAGTTGCCCAGGATCAGCCCCCAAATCAGGTCACTGGTACTAACTCCCAGGCTTACCAAAGAGGCACCGATGACGAACTCGGTTCCTGCCACATGCTCGCCTGAGTAGGCGCCAAGAAAATATTTTCCGCTCAACTGCTTACTAGGCGGAATGCGTTGAAACTCAAGCTCACCGCTCTGGACGACGTCGTCCGCATCAGGTGAATTCGTTGTCGGACCGGCTGATTGAGAACTCATGGGTTTCTCCATGTTTCATTGTGAACGCTTCAATCTAAAAAATGCAGAGATGAACTCACTATTCAGTCTGCTTACGCATATGGTTCAACCAATTTCAGCAGCCAACAAAACATCAGCGCCTTACTGATCACCACTGCCAGAGTCGCGGCACCATAGACTTGAGTCTATACCTCCAACTAAAAGACCACCACCTTCGCCTAACTTGACCACAGTTCATCTCTGACTTTTTGGGATTGACTCGTTATTTACTATTTATGTCAAGCCTTCCCATAACCACATCTGGGACTGACAAGGAACAAGAGTCTAACAATTCATCCAGCTGAGCTAGGGTTGTTGCACTGACAATTGGTGCCGTCACATGCTTCCGCGCCATAAGCCATGCCAATGCCACCTGACTAGGGCTGGCTTCTATTTCTTCTGATGCTCTAAATATCTCCTCAAGCAACCTTTGCCCTCGCTCATCGAAGTAGCCCTTAAGAAACTCCTCACGAGGATTACCCTTCACATCATCAAAACTACGATACTTTCCGGTCAGAAACCCACTAGCAAGCGAGAAATAGCTCACGACGCCAAGCCTTTTTTCACTGACCAAGTCAGCCAACTCACTCTCGAACTCTTGTCTATCATAAAGATTATAAAGAGGCTGGGTAACTTCATAACGTGGCAGCCCCTGACTCTGGGAAATGCCAAGAGCTTCATTAAGTCGGTCAGCCGTATAGTTTGAAGCACCGATGGCACGCACCTTTCCGCTTTCGACCAGCTTTGCGAATGCTCCGAGAGTTTCATCCAATGGCACGTCTTGATCGTCGATGTGAGCAAAGCAGACATCCAGGTATTCGGTTCGCAAGCGACGCAGAGAATCCTCTACGGCAACTTCGATGTTGCCAGAAGACAGTCCCTTACGCTTTTCCCACATACCGACTTTGCTCATCAACACGATGTCGTCTCGGCGTCCGCGGCGAGCTAACCACTCTCCCAACACGGTTTCAGATTCGCCACCCTCCAAGCCCGGCGCCCATGCTGAATATACATCTGCAGTATCAATGGTATCAAAGCCACGATCCACGAAGCGATCCAGGAGCTCGAAGGAACATGTTCGATCTGCTGTCCACCCAAAGACATTCCCGCCAAAAATCATTGGGGATACCTCGACCTCCGAGCACCCAAGCTGATATTTTTTCATCTTACAACCTCACAATGACAAATGCTTTGTAAAAGACCCAAGCATATAAAACCACTTGCTAAAACTGAATAAAAAATTTCACCACACCTATTCATTACGACTTCTACAATATCCCCTGCGGCCTAAAACAAAATGCACAACCACTTTCATTTATTGATGCACGAGAACCGCAAAAAATTATATAACCATCCATCCACTAACAGGTCTCTTGATCTTCTGGCGCCTTCGCCAGGCTAATTAAGTTAACGATTATCATGGATTTTATAGTGCTATAATCGGTCTTTCAATCCACGCACTAAAACTTTAGTATAAGTGGAAAACTATTTTTCACTTTCAGCAAAGCCTTGACAATGGGCGCTTGGAAATATGTGAAATGGTGTCGCTGTGGGGCCTGGAAGCCCATGCCGACCGTATCCTGGCAGCTGGATACGCCGGCACCCATCAGTCGAGAGTCCACCTGAGGCCCCTGGGCGTAAGCGAAACGGCAACACCGTTTGCTAGTCTTCAGTCGGTGTGCTGCCAGTTGTGGAGCAGGAGTTCGTGGTGGTAACTGCTTGCCTTCCACGCTGGCGAGCAGGGTCCTGCACAAGTCTGCAAGCAGGCCTTCAGTGGCGCTGCTACATTATTGGCAATCACCAAAGTCTATCAGCAGGGATCATGGAATATCTCCCTAACGCAGCACCGAAGTCGATACTCTCTCCCTCGAGCCGTTCCCAGGAGATAAAGGTTCCTTTCGGGGAGCGCGACGGCAGGCTATATCCTCCTGGTCATGTCGAAAGAGGTCTCGGCTGCCGCTGTACCTGTCCAGAATGCGGTGCTGATCTGGTTGCCAAGCGATCCTCGAGGGGCCTTGCATTCTTCGCCCACCACGACAGGACCGAGTGCATTGGTGGATACGAAACTGCACTGCACAGGATGGCCAAGCAGATCATCGATGACGCCAAATCCGTTACACTACCTGAGTACAGTGTACGCGTTCAGGTCACCTCCCCCGAAGGGATCACCTTGGCAGGGACTGCCTATTTCCAGCCACACTACACTGCTATCCATGATGTACGGCAGGAAAGTCGAATAGAGCGCTGGGTACCTGACATCACAGCTAGACTAAAAACCCGAGCCACTATTTTTATCGAGATCTATGTGAGCCATGCGGTTGATGGAGATAAGCCAGAAAAACTCGACAACCTCTTTGAAATTGACTTGAGCACACTTCCCGAGGATACCGTTTCAGATCTGGAAAAGCTCAAAGAGGCAGTATTGATTAGCGCCCCCAGGAAATGGTACCGCTGCTCCTTATACGACGATCTGGAAAAGGTTGAAAAATTCAGACAGTCACTTCAAGAGCGACTTGCTGCCGAAAAAGAAAAAATCCTCAGAGAAAAAACAATGAAGGAGGCCGTACTCAAGCGAGAGGCTGACATCGAAAACAACAAATCAAGGATGAGAGAGCATTATGCAGAACCATTGAAAAACCTGGAATATATGCTTACTTAAGCCGGAATCACTGCAAGGCATGAGCACTTGTCCAATGACCCAAGATATCATAAGACAAAGCGATGGATTGAGAAGAAGCTTGTACCTTTTGAAAACACAATGAGCCATACACCCCCGATAACAAACATCCCATTGAAAGGTGACTGGATATTCAGTGCGCACCCTCTCGTCTGGCAGGCATTCGTGCTTTTCGGAATCATCTTCAAGCGGCCACCTGGCTTCACCCTGCACGCTTCTTGGGTATTAAAGGAAATAGAAAACAGATATGGCATACTCCCTTGGATAACCACCTTGGACAAGCTGAAACGTAGCCAGAAGAAACAAGGGGAAGAAAGAAAACAATGGTATGCTGACGAGGGCGCCTGGTTTCTTGAGCATGAAGAAAATCGCGCCATAATATCTCCCTACCGGGTTATTATCGAATACCTTAGCGCACTTTCAAAGCCGGCTATTGGAATACTTTCAAGGATCAACAACTCCCCCAGATTCACTGTTAAACTTGCATCCTTCGATGATTTCGCCAGCCTGCAAGAGCAGCGTGCGGAAGAATCAATCTTGCGTATGGAGAGGCTACTTGAGCAGCAGATTCAGGACGAAAAAAAGCAAAAGCAGAAAGAGCAAGCTAAGCAGGAGAAGCGTGACCAGAGGGACGCAGACGCCAAGAGGTGCGCTGGTAACTTGGAAGCCATGTTTCATGCCGGGGCGTCACAAGCGAGTTTCTGCCCATGCTGCCGAGCCGCCTTCAATGCAGTCGTGACGGAGTGCAGCGAATGTGGGAAGCGCCAGATGCGCACTCTGGCTCTCGATGAAAGCGAATTGGAAACTCTGTACCACCGAATTCGCAGCTACCCCTGCCTCGATAACCATCCTTGACTCGCGCCTTGCGGCCACCCTGCCGATTCACCATGATGGCCTGTATCATCAGCAGGCTAAGCGCATTCATCGCCGCCAGAACGACAGGGACGCCCCATGAGCCAGACCGACGCCCAGCTACGTGAGCTGATCCTCACCCTCGTGCCCGATGACGGCAACACCATCGGCAATGCCAGGCTGCTCAAGCAGCTCAGCGAAGAGGCGGCCGAGGTCGAGAAGTCCGACTATGAGCGAGTGCGCGACGGGCTGATCGAGGAAGGCGTGCTGGGCAAGGGGCGTGGCCGGGGCGGTTCGGTCTATCTCACCGATCCCCCCATCCTGAGAGAAGACCCGGCTTCAGACGACATGGCCCCTGACCTCACCCTACAGATGCAGGAGGCCCCTGCGGAGCTGCCGCTGAATCAGCAGCAGGCCAAACCGAGCCGGGCCACCAGGCCGCGCCAGAAGAAGCCTGACCAGGCCGAGGTGCTCTCCTACCGCTTTGAGGAGAAGCGCAAGAACAACCCCCACGTGGGCATGGTGGATACCGCCAGCGACGGGGTTGAGGAGACCACCACCTGGGCCTATGACCCGCACCTTGATCCCGAGCTGCAGTTCGACTCCTCCGCCAACCGTGCCCAGGTCGAGGCGTTGATCGACGATGCCCTGGCCTCCGGTGACCAGGAGCAGATGAAGGCCGCGCTCGAGGAGCTCAAGCGCCGGCAGTCCCCCTACCTGCAGTGGACCGGCAAGGCCGAGCGCACCAGCTTCGAGGTGGATACCGTCTCGCTACACGTCCATGAGCGCATCGACCCCGCCACCATCCTCGGCGAGGTGCAGAAGCGCATGAAGGCGGGAAAGAGGGGCGGCAGCGCCTTCCAGCCCGACATGTTCCATGCGCCCTTCGAGAACCTCCCGCTACGGGAAGCCATCGACTTCTACAAGCACGAGCGCGACTGGGCCAACCGCCTGATCGCCGGCGACTCCCTGCTGGTGATGAACTCCATGCTGCAGAAGGAAGGCATGGCCGGGCAGGTGCAAATGATCTATATCGACCCGCCCTACGGCATCAAATACGGCTCCAACTTCCAGCCGTTCACGAACAAGCGCGACGTCAAGGATCGCAAGGACGAGGACCTCACCCAGGAGCCGGAGATGATCAAGGCCTTCCGGGATACCTGGGAGCTGGGCATCCACTCCTACCTCACCTACCTGCGGGATCGGTTGCTGCTGGCGAGGGAGCTGCTGAGTGAGAGCGGGTCCGTGTTTGTGCAGATTTCCGATGAGAATGTTCATCGTGTAAGGGAAATATGCGATGAGGTCTTTGGTGCAGAAAATTTTTGCTCAGAAATTGTTTATCGAAAGACAGCCGCAGTAAGCAGTCCAGATGCTAAGGTCAAGACCTTGGCCACTGTGACTGATTTCGTGATTTGGTATGCCAAATCACGCGAGAGCGTGAAGTATAATCAGCTTTACCATGAGAAGTCTCAAACATCAGATTCTGCAGGTGTTTATGTAAGATGCCAAGAAGAAGATGGAAGAAGAAGGAGGCTTAGTAAGGATGAGAGGCGGCATGGAGCGCTTCATAATGGAGCAAAGGTCTACCGGATAGACAATGCAACATCCACTGGCTTCAGTGAAAAGCTCTCGGAAAGCTTTCCTTTGAACGGATTTGACCTTGATTGTGGTGGAAACAAGCATTGGAAAACAACGATTAAAGGTCTGGAAAATCTTGCAAAGGCAAAAAGAGTCGAGCCTTCAGGTTCGACGCTTGGATATGTGAGGTTCATTGACGACTTCCCTGTCTACCCAGTTGTTAATACTTGGCAAGATACTGGAACAGGAAGTTTTACCGACGATAAAGTCTACGTTGTCCAGACCGGGGTGAAAGCCCTAGAGCGCTGCCTACTGATGACCACCGACCCCGGTGACTTGGTACTAGACCCCACCTGCGGCTCCGGCACCACCGCCTATGTGGCCGAGAAGTGGGGCCGGCGCTGGGTTACCTGCGATACCTCCCGGGTGGCCGTGACCCTGGCCAAGCAGCGGCTGATGACCGCCAGTTACGACTACTACGAGCTGAAGTACCCTCAGGAGGGGCTGGGTGGCGGTTTCATCTACAAGACAGTGCCGCACATCACCCTCAAGTCGATCGCCAACAACCCGGAGATCGATGAAATCTACGAGAAGAAGCATCCTGCAATCCAACACTGCCTGGAGCGGCTAAACGCCTCCTTGCAGCAGGAGCCCCCTTCCCGCCCCTTCACCGTGATGGAAGGCGCTCGCAAGGGGCAGCAGATCGACTTCGCCAAGGATGCCGGCAAGACCCAGACACTGCCTTCGGGGGAAGAAGTGCCGGTCAATGCTCTGCTGGAGTGGGAGGTGCCTTTCGATTATCCCGAGCACTGGAACCAGGAGGCGCTGGACGCTCTGGCCGGGTTCCACTCCTGCCGTCAGGCCATGCAGCAACACATGGATCAAAGCATCGCCAACCATGCCGGGCAGGAGGTGCTCTACGACCAGCCCGAGGTGAGCCGCGACAAGCTGCGTATCACCGGCCCCTTTACCGTCGAGGCCGTACCCTTCGCCACCGTGCTGGGTCTGGACGAGGCCGAGCAGCCCAAGGAGGCCGATGTCGCCGTGGCGCGCTCCGGGGCCACCTCCCGCCATGCCCAGTGGCGCGAGGAGCTGCTCAAGGCGGGTATCCGCGGCAAGGGGGGCCAGCATCTCAAGCTGATGGACCTCGAGACCCTGCCCGGGGCCAAGTACCTGCATGCCGTGGGTACGGTGGCGGAAACCGGCGAGCGAGTCGCCGTCAGCTTCGGCCCCGAGTACGCCGCCCTGGAGCAGCGCCAGGTGGAGATCGCCAAGAACGAGGCCGGTGACCTCTTCCCGCTGCCCAAGCTGCTGGTGTTCTGTGCCTTCACCTTCGACCCCGAGGCCGCCAAGGATATCGACAGCATCAAGGGCATCCAGGCCCTCAAGGTGCAGATGAACACCGACCTGCTCACCGAGGACCTCAAGAAGAACGCACGCAGCAACGAATCCTTCTGGCTGATGGGCCAGCCTGACGTCGAGGTGCATGAGCTGAAGGACGGTAAGTTGCAGGTCGAGGTGCACGGCTTCGACTACTTCGATACCAAGAGCGGCGAGCTCAAGTCCGGCGGCAAGCGCGACATCGCCGTGTGGGAGCTGGATACCGATTACGACGACCGCTCCATCTACCCCCGCCAGGTGTTCTTCCCCATGGCCGGCAAGAAGGATGGCTGGTACAAGCTCAAGAAGGATATTCGCGCCGAGCTCAACGAGGAGCTGCTGGGCCAGTACCACGGCACCAAGTCACTCCCCTTCGAGCCCGGCGACAACCGCTGCATCGCGGTGAAGATCGTCGATAACCGCGGCATCGAATCGCTGAAAGTCGTTCGGCTGGACTGACCCATGACACAGCACACCAGCCTCTTCGAGGTGCTGGCTCGCCATGAGGGGGTCGATACCGAATACAAGGCGGCCCGGGGCGGGCTGCCCAAGAGCCTGTGGGAGACCTACAGCGCCTTCGCCAACACCGCGGGTGGCACGATCTACCTCGGGGTGAAGGAAGGCGATGAGGGGCCATCCACAGCCGGTCTCACTGAGGCGGATGTTGATAAGCTGCGCGGTGAGTTCTGGGTCACGCTCAACAACCCCCAGAAGGTCAGCGCGAACATTCTCCAGGAGCACCACGTCAGCGTCGAGACCTACCGGGGCGATGCCATCCTGGTGATCGAGGTGCCCCGTGCCACACGCAGCGAGCGGCCGGTTTACATCGGCGTCGACCCCTTCAAGGGCAGCTACCGCCGTAACCACGAGGGCGACTTCCGCTGCAACGAGGCCGAGGTACAGCGCATGTTCGCCGACCGCCTCGAACAGCAGCCGGCCGACAGCCGCATCCTCGAGCACTTCGGCGTCGATGACCTCGACACTGCCTCGCTCCAGCAGTACCGCAATCGGGTGTCCTCACGGGTGCCCGATCACCCCTGGCTGACCGAGAACGACCTCGGCCTGCTGACCAAGCTGGGTGGGTGGCGCAAGGAGCGCCGCAGCGGGGAGGAGGGGCTGACCCTGGCCGGGCTGCTGATGTTCGGCAAGACCGAGGCCATCCAGGACCCCGCCGCCCTGCCGGGCTTCCAGGTCGACTACCGCGAGCGCCTGGCCGAGGACGACGAGACCCGCTGGAGCGACCGCATCCACATCGATGGCACCTGGGTCGCCAACCTCTTCCAGTTCTATCAGCGCGTCGCCCAGAAGCTTGGCTATGACCCGGCCCTCAAGGTCCCCTTCCGGCCGGATCGCCGCGGCCAGAGCGATGCCCACGAGGCGCTCAAGGAGGCCCTGGTCAACGCCCTGATCCATGCCGACCACTCCGGCCAGGGAGGCATCATCGGCGAACGCTTCAAGGACCGCTTCGAATTCTCCAACCCCGGCACCCTGCTGCTCTCTCAGGAGCAGTTGATGACGGGGGGCGTCAGCGAGTGTCGCAATAAGTCGCTGCAGTTGATGTTCCAGCTGCTCGGCGTGGGCGACAAGGCAGGCTCCGGCCTCGACAAGATCCGGCGCAGCTGGCACGCCCACCTGTGGCAGCCGCCCAGCCTGAAGGAGACCCTGCGGCCTGATCGGGTCATCCTCACGCTACCGCTGATCAGCGTGATGCCCGAGGACGTGATGGCACGCCTGCAGCAGCGCTTCGGTCAGGCCTTCGAGAAGCTCTCACCCGATGAAGCGCAGACGCTGGTCATCGCCGCCCTGGAGCAGCAGGTCACCAACCGTCGACTGCAGGAGATGCTGACGCTGCACCGGGTCGATATCACCCAGATGCTCAGCGGCCTGGTGGAGAAGGGCATGCTGGAGCCCCATGGGCGCAGCCGGGGGGCCTACTACACCCTGCCGGCGTCGCTCGCTGCCCCCACCGACCTCAAGGCGGAGAGCAGCTCCCCACCCGCCGACACTATGTGCCCTCATAGTGAGCCGAGCTCCCCCCACAAGGGCACTACCTTCCCGCATAGTGAAGGGAGCTCTCCCCACAGCGATGCCGATGAGCACGCCCAAGCGTGGGAAGCACTGCAGCGCATCGCAGCCCCGGTCGCTGCCGCCAAGCGCACCACGCCCGAGACGATGCAGGCGACGCTGCTCAAACTCTGCCAAGGCCGTTTCCTCACGCTGCGTCAGCTGTCCGAGCTGCTCCAGCGTTCGCCCAAGAACGTCGGTGAGCGGCATGTGGCCCCGCTGGTGAAGGCAGGCAAGCTCGAGCTGCGCTACCCCAATGTCCCGAACCACCGGCATCAGGGCTATCGCACGGTAGAAGGAGTTACCGAATGACGACCCAATCTCTGATCATCAACTCGCCCTACGATGCCCCATCGACCTACTGGGAGCGCGACGGCAAGCAGATGACCCTCCAGCAGGGGCGTCGTCCGGCGGCCTACGAGATCTTCGATACCCGCAACAACACCCAGCGCACCGAGCCCCTGGAGCAGGTCAACCGTATTCGTCAGCGCGTCGATGAGTGGCGAGCGGATGGCTACCCCGGTGTCACCAGCGTCAGTCGCCAACTTCTCTATCACTGGATAGAACGCGGTGACTGGGACCCGGATGCCTGCCGCTGGGAGGGAGGGCCTCGCCAGTATCCGTTCTACTTCTGCCAGCTCGAGGCCATCGAGACCCTGATCTGGTGGCTGGAAGCCCAGGAACCCTACCGCCAGGGCATCTTCCTCAGCGGGGATGGCGGCCCCTGGGAGCGCATCTGCAACAAGATGGCCACCGGCTCCGGCAAGACCTCGGTGATGTCGCTGATCATCACCTGGCAGACCCTCAACGCCATCCACTACCCCAAAGACCGCCGCTTCTCCAAGTCGGTGCTGATCGTCACCCCGGGGCTCACGGTGAAGAGTCGCCTGCAGGTCTTGAAGCCAGGCCACCCCCAGAACGTCTTCGACGAGTTCAACCTCTGCCCCAACGAGGCCATGCGGCAGCAGCTCAACCGGGTCGAGCTGGTCATCGAGAACTGGCACACCCTGATGCCACTCAAGGAGCAAGCCCGCTCCGTGGTCAAGAAGGGCAAGGAGAGCGACGAGGCCTTCACCCGGCGCGTGCTGGGGTCGCTGGCCAACGAGCGCGACCTCATCGTGATCAACGACGAGGCCCACCACGCCTATCGCCAGCAGGCCGAATCCAAGATCAGCAAGAAGCAGGCCGAGGAGCTGGGCATCGATCTCGAGGAGGCCACCCGCTGGATCGAGGGGCTGGACCGCATCCACAAGACCCGTCGTATCCGGCGCTGCTTCGATCTCTCTGCCACGCCCTTCGCCCCCACCGGCAAGAGCAACACCGAGTCCGGCCTGTTCGAGTGGATCGTCTCCGATTTCGGCCTCAACGACGCCATCGAGGCCGGGCTGGTCAAGACGCCACGGGTGGTGGTGCGCGATGACGCCCTGGCCAACGCCAAGACCTACGCCAGCAAGCTCTATCACCTCTACCGCGAGGATGAGGTGAAGGAAGACCTCAACCGCCGAGCCGAGGTCACCGCGCCACTGCCGGACCTGGTGCAGAAGGCCTATGCCCTGCTGGCCTACGACTGGAAGGAAACCCGACAGCAATGGCAGGAGGCCGGCCACAGCATTCCTCCGGTAATGCTCACCGTCTGCAACCGTACCGAGACCGCGGCGCGCATCGAGCACTTCTTCAACGGCGGGGACTGCCTGATCCAGGAGACCCAGACACCCGACGCCACCCTGCGGGTCGATTCCAAGGTGCTCGAGAAGGCCGAGCAGGGCGAAACCAGCAGCAGCAAGGACAAGCAGTATGCGGCTCGACTGGAGGCCCTCATCAAGGCGGCCCGACTCCCTGCCGACAAGGAGGCCGACCTGCTGGCCATGAAGCAGGAGGAGCAGCTGCGTGCCCTGGTCGATACCGTCGGCAAGCGTGGTCAGCCGGGGCAATACCTGCAGAACGTCATCTCGGTGGCCATGCTCTCCGAGGGTTGGGACGCCGCCAACGTCACCCACATCATGGGACTGCGCGCCTTCACCAGTCAGCTATTGTGCGAGCAGGTGATCGGCCGCGGGCTGCGCCGCGTCTCCCACGACATGGACGCCGACCGCAAGTTTCTCCCCGAGTACGTCAACGTCTTCGGCGTGCCGCTCTCGATCTTCCAGGATGCCAGCGAAGGCGGCGAGGCACCGCCACCACCCAAGCCAAGCGTGCGCATCGAGGTGGAACCTGGCCGCAACCACCTGGAAATCCGCTGGCCCAACGTCGATCGCATCGACAACGTGCTCAAGCCGGAGCTGGTGATCGACTGGCAGAGCGTACCCACGCTCACCCTCGACCCGGCCCAGACCCCACTCAACGCGGATATCGCTCCCTCACTGACCGGCTCCCCCAACCTGGCCATGGTCACCGAGATCGACCTTGAGCGGGCGGTGGAGGAGTTCCGGCTGCAGAACCTCACCTTCCGCGCAGCCCGTAAGCTCTACCAGCACAACCAGGCCACCTTCGGAGGCGACAAGCAGTTCCTCGCGGTGCAGCTGATCCGGCTGGTCGAGCAGTTTCTCTCCAGCGACAAGCTGGATATCCCCAGTCTCTGGCATCAGGACCCGGTACGCCGCCGTCTGCTGTTCGCCCTGAACATGGACACCGTAGTGGGCCATGTGAATCGCCACGTCACCGAACAGAACGTGGAGCGTCAGGAGCTGATCTTCGATGAGCACCAGCCCATCGGCGCCACTGCCTACATGCGGCCCTGGCTCACTACCAAGCCATGTGCCCCGACGGAGCGCTCGCAGATCAGCCACGTGGTCTACGACAGCACCTGGGAGAAGATGGTCGCCGACGTCTGCGAAGACCACCCCAGCATTGCCGCCTGGGCCAAGAATGACCACCTCGACTTCAAGGTGCGCTACCTGTGGCGGGGCTCATCGCGCGACTTCGTGCCCGACTACCTGATCCGACTCGCCAACGGTAAGACGCTCGTGCTCGAGGTGAAGGGCCAGGACAGTCAGCAGAACGCCGAGAAGCGCACCGCCATGGAAACCTGGGTGAAGGCCGTCAACGAGCAGGGAGGCTTCGGGCAGTGGGTCTTCGATACCGTATTCGAGCCATCCCAGACCCGCGACGTCATCGAAGGGCACCTATGATGCGGAGCCGTACGGGCTGGCCTAAACCAGCTTGAACGGCTCGATATCGCGGAAGATGCCGGTCTTGGTCATGTCGCGACGCAGGGTGAAGGCCTCCATGGCCGCGACTGGGTCGACCTGATCCAGATTGTCGAAGTGGATCTTCCCCCACTGCGTGCGGGTGGTCTTCACGCTGAACAGGTACTGGTCGCGTTCACCGCCAGTGGCAGGATCGGTGACCTGGCGATAGCCGGATACCCTGGCCTCCTGCACGGTGGGTAGGCGCGCGAACACCGCGCCCAGCACGCGGATGGCAATGCCATGTACATGATCCCGGTAGAGCTTGCGTTGCCGGGTGTCACTGAGCTTACGCGGGGTTAGCTTCACCTGCTTGGCCGGCATGGCCCAGTAGCGGTCCGGCATTTCATCTTCGCCTGGGAGTTCGATATCCACGGCAATGGTGCTGACGTCGCTGCCAAGGTCGAAGTCGATGGCGGTTTCGCGAGGCCAGTCGATCTCCTCCAGACGCTCCCGCAGGGTCTGTTCCATGGCGTCCGGATCATGCCAGACATCCTCGCTCTCGCGTTGGTGGCGAGCGAATTCCGCCGCATCATGCTCAGCCTTACACCACTCCCAATCTCGGTAAGCTTCCTCGAACGCCGCCTGGCGGCGACGGTTTTCTTCCTTTATGCGACGTTTGGCCGGCGGCCATAGAGAGTGCCACCAGGCTGGCTGCTGTTTTTGCGGCGGCGGCGGCGGAGCGTCGGTGAACGCCTGGGTGGCGTAGCCGTTCTTGCCCGGGAAGGGTGTTTCCTCGTGCAACCGGCCAAGCCGGTCCAGGTCCGCGTTGAGACGTTCGCAGTGTTGCTCCAACTGCTCGCGAAGCGATTCCCTGGCGTGCCGCCGCAGCACGCGGGCCTCATCGTCGCCCATGGGGGTGCCATCACCGTGGAAGTAGTGGATGCCGCCCTCGGCATCGATGTCGAGCTGCACCGGAAGAGGTTCACCCTGTGACAGCAGCACATCCAGGGTAGCAGCAGCGGAATTGGAGGGCCCGGCGCTACCGCTTGCTCCGGACGCTCGGCGGTTCAGGGTGTTGAGCTTCTGCCGATAGGCCAGGCCGGTGCCGGGAATACCGGCATGACCATGCACGCCGCTCGGCCCCACGCTGAGACTGGCACCCCGCGGACCCACCGATAGGCCGAGGCCCCGCTTGCTCAGGTTGAGCCGAATGCCCGGGGCGAGGGTGATGCGGCGCTGGAAGCGAAAGCCCACGTCGACCTCCTTGTCGGTAGATGCAGACAACCTCTCATTCTGCACTGTCAGGCGAGCTTTGCTGAAGAGAGCACGGAAAAAGCTGCTGCAGAAACTTTCGAATCAGGAGGTCCTGAATTCAAGCAATAAGCGCAGCACCTGCGATTATTGCTTGAATTCAGGGGTGACAGGGAAAGTGCCGGCACCGGCATTACGGATTCAGGTCTCTAGTGAGGCCGCGCGAGCGCAGCTTCTACCCCCGCCCGGAATGTGGCAAGCCGGTCCGGCTCACGACGTTGCCGAGAACCACCCCAACTCCGAAGTGACCGTCGACTGGCTCCATTGCCAACTCCGCGTGCCGCCCGGTGGCGCATCACGAACGACCTAAAGGTCATGCGGGAGGCCATTACCGGCCAGGCACTTCTCAAGTCGATGGCGGTGGCCGTGACGACGCTGGAGCGGCATGCCGAGCAGGTAGTGAGGCGATGGACTCCGGCCTGACAAATGCACGTCTGAAACGCATGAGTGGTCTGTTCCAAGCGGTCCGATCTCGCGCACGTGGTAATCGGAGCGAGGCACCGGAGCGGTGGCCAACCTCGAAATCCACACAACGGATTACCTGACTGAAGGAATGCCCAGTGGGATGCGGCCTCTCTTCGCCCATAAACGATATTGATTATCATTACCAACTAAACTAGCATGACTTCCGCCAAGCCTGCGGGGGGAAACGTGCTGCCTGTCTGGCCTGGCGTTCCGATTCGTCCAAGAGACAAGGAGCCAGCGATGCCACAACCATTTGTTTTCGTCGCACATGTGGTGACAGACGTCCTCAATGAGGGGTTTCTGACCGCGGCACGAGATCTGGGGCTTGATCCAGTGATCGTCACTGATCTTCCCCGCGATCACCGTCGACACTTCGCCCAGGAGGGGCTCTCCGCATATCCGGAGGCGGTGCTCGGTTGTGATGTGTTCAGCCCCATTGCCATTATCGAGACGCTGCAGGAGGCCGGCATCGCTCCGTGGGCGGTGTTCTCCCACAGCGATCATCTGCAGGCCCCCACGGCCGTGGTGGCGGACTACTTCGGCCTGCCGGGTAAGGACTGGCGGGTGTGCTTCGCGGCCAAGAACAAGGCGGCAATGCGCCAGCGCCTCGACGAGCTGACACTTTCCCCATGCTGGCACCGCCTGGTGACGACGCCGGCGCAGCTCACTGAAATCGCCTCGGACTGCCCGCTACCCTGCGTGATCAAGCCCCGCGAGGGCGTGGCAAGCCTGGACGTCAGCAGGGTCGACACCCGCGAGGCGCTGATCGCCTGCTGCAAAGGCCTGTGGCAGCGTCACCCTGGACAGGCGCTGCTACTCGAGGAGTACCTGGAAGGGGCGCTTTACACTCTGGAAACCCTGGGTGACGGCGACCGGCTCGAGGTCCTCGGCGGCTTTCGCGTCGAGCTGTCGCCACCGCCGCACTTCATCGAACTGGCCGCCTACTGGGGGCTCGATCTCGACCCGGCAGTGATCGACGACGTCGTCGAGCAGATTCGTCGCTTCGGCATTGGCTTCGGCTCCTGCCACAGCGAGTTCGTACTGACCCCAACAGGGCCTAGGCTGATCGAGATCAACTACCGGACCATCGGCGATGGTCGCGAGTTTCTCCTCGATGAAACCCTCGGCATCGAACTGTTCCACACCATCCTGCGCCTGCACCTGGGCGAGGCACTGCCCAGGATCGATATCGCCCGCAAGGGGCTGCACATCGAGTACGTCAGGGCCACCCGGCCCGGTCACCTGGTGCAGGTGCCCGAGGCGTTCCGCCGGCGCTGGGAGGATGGCTTCGTGGACTTCCACCCGCTGCGCCGACCCGGCGAGCGGCTGACCCTCAGCCACTCCAACAAGGACTATCTCGGCGTACTGAGCGCCGCCGGGGACTGCAGCGTCCGACTCAAGGAGCGCGTGGCGACGACGCTGGACTCGCTGACTTGGGAGGTCCAACCATGATCCGCGACGCGAGCCCGATGATCGAGACCCAGGGCAGCGATGGCGCCTTTGATGCCACTGCCGACGAGGCCCGCCGCTATATTCTTGCGCGCGTCGTGGACGCCCTGCTGCGAGAAGATATACAAGGCATTACGCGGCAGGCTCGAGTGCTGAACGGGGCGCCCCAGGCGTTTGCCTGCCTGGATATCGGCTCCTTCACGCCGGGGCCCTGGCTCGAGATCACGACACTGGCCTCGGGCACCCTGTGGCTGCCGGTGACGCCGGAGCGATTCATGCAGCCCTGGCGCTATCGCCAGGGACCGGTGATGGTGGCCGACGTGACGCCCGGGGCCGAGGCGATGAGGGAGCTTGCGGATGCGGCGAGTCTAATCGCTTGGCTCGGTGAGGGACTGGCGACAGAGGCGTGCGACTACTACACCGCCTTCGCCGACGAATGCCGCCAGGCCGAGGTCCAGCGACTGGCCTGCCGCAAGGCCCAGCGTGACTACTTCGCCCACTGCGCGGCCCAGGAGTCTAACGCCTTCCCCCCCGACGACTGGTCGGCCCGTTTCACCCATTATGACCGCCTGGCCTCGTTCCAGGATCACCCCTACTACCCCACTGCCCGGGCCAAGCTGGGCTTCGATGTGGCGGCGCTCGAGCGTTTCGCTCCCGAGTTCCAGCCGAGCTTCACGTTACACTGGCTGGCGGTACCGAGGGCGCTCTTACACCTGCGTGATACGGCGCTGCCCGACTGGTGGCCGAGCCTCGAGCGGGTAGGGCTCGACACTCGCCTGGCCGACGACTATCAGCTGCTGCCCGTGCACCCATTCCTGTGGGCGTCGGGGCTCGACGCCATGCTCGAGGAGGCGGGCCTGGCCGAGACCCTAATCAAGGCGCCGCTGGCGGCCGTCGAGGTCCAGCCCACCCTCTCGGTGCGCAGCCTGATGCTCACCGAGCGGCCCACCACCCACATCAAGCTACCGCTGACCATCCGCACCCTGGGCAGCCGCAATATCCGCACCATCAAGCCCAGCACCATCGGCGATGGCCAGCGGGTCCAGTGTCTGCTCGGCGCCATCGCCAAGCAGGATGCGCTGCTCGCCGGGCGCCTGGTGCTCACCGATGAGCACCAGGGCGCCCACGTCGCTAGCCAGCCCTTTCTCGGCTTCATCCTGCGCCGCTACCCGCCGGCGGTCGAAGACGCCACCCTGGTCTCGGTGGCGGGGCTCGTCGCGGCCTGCCCCGGTACGGTCAGCAAGAGAGCGGTCGATAAGCAGAGCGGCGCCGTGGTCTACGAAGAACTGGCCGAGCGTTTCTTCGAGGCCGATGTCCGCGCCTTCTTGCGGGCCTATCTGCGGCTCACCTTCGATATCCACCTGCCTCTGTGGCTGCGCTATGGCGTGGCGCTGGAGTCCAATCAGCAGAACTCGATGCTGCTGCTGCGTGAAGGCGGGGAGATGCGCCTGTTGCTCAAGGACAACGATGCGCCCCGTCTGCATCGCGCCAGGCTTGAGACCCGCTGGCCGGCGCTTTATCGCCTGGTGGAGAAGCTCGAGGACCCGCGCATCTGGTGCGAGTCGCCCCAGGCGCTCGAGCAGATGGTCGTCACCATCACACTGCAGCTCAACGTCGCGCCGCTGATAGAGCACCTGGCCGCGCGCGGCCACGGTGACCTGGCCAAGCTCTACGGCGAGGTGCGCCGGGCCATGGCCGAAAGCCTGGCCGCCATGCCGGAAGAGGATGGATCGCCCGTGACGCAGCTGCTGGAGCGGGACTTCCTCGACGCCAAGTACCTGCTGACCGCCGGCACCCTGGCCAGCAAGGCGAGCACCGGGGCCAAGGACATCAACAAGTTCTATGGCAGAACGGCGCCGAACTTCCTGAAAGAGGCGACCCTCGACACAGAGCTCGAGCAGGTGCCATCGGATACGCGGCTCGAGGTAACGCCATGAACCGGGACGAACGAAAGCGGGTCCGGGGGGTCATGCTGTGCCACTTCGTGGCGTCCCTGGCGGCGTTGGGTATGCCGCCCTTCTTCGCCATCCTGTTGAGCGAGGAGTTCGCCTCCACGCAGCTTCACCTGGTCGGCTGGCTGTATGTGCTGCCTACGGTATTTTCCGCCCTGGCGGCGCCCTGGTGGGGGCGCTTCGCCGATCGTTACGGCGCGCGGCGCTCCCTGATCCGCGCCCAGATCGGTCTGGCTCTGGGCTTCCTGCTGGCCAGCCAGGCCGGCTCGGTGAGCGGCTTCGCCCTGGCGCTGGCCGTGCAAGGAATGCTCGGCGGCACCTTTGCGGCCTCCAATACCTGGCTCGCCGGAGAGCTCGAAGGAGAGCGCTTGGCTCGGGCGCTCACCGCCATGCAAGCCTCAGCCAGGGCCGCCCTGGTCGTTGCCCCGATCCTGTTCGGCTACCTGATCGGCGGGATATCCCCGCTGACCCTGTACGCCTGGCTCGCCCTGCTGCCGCTGGCGGCGGCGGCCCTGGTGGCTACCTTCCCGGCCCATGGCCCGACCCGTGAAGCGGCTCGGGCCGCGGATTCGGCGAGTAGCGACACGCGCAGCTCGCCGCCGGGCGCCGCAAAAACGGTGCCACCGGGGCTTTTGCTGTGGCTGCAATTCGGCTTCTCTTTCGCCTGTGTGGTCACCTATCCCTACTTCATCGCCGACCTCCAGGGCCGCTTCACCGGGCTCTCCACGGTCACGCTTGCCACCCTGTTCAGCCTGCCCCACCTGGTGTACCTCGCGCTCTCCGCTCCACTGGGCAAGGTGCTGAGGCGCTACTGCCCACGGCGCATCCTGACGCTCGCCTTCGCCGCCATGGCGCTCGCCTGTTGGGCGCAGTACGGCCTCGCGGGCAGCGGCTGGCAATCCGAGGCCGGCATGTGGTTGGCACGGGTGGCGATGGGACTGGCCATGACCGCCGCCTTCGTCGCGCTCCACCGGCTGATGAGCAGCGCGAGCCGGCAGCGGGCCGGCCGCCTTTTCGGCCGCCTTTTCGGACGCCTCGACGCCGCCGCCAAGTGGGCGGGCGTCGCGGCCGGCCTCGGCGCCGGCGTCCTGGCCTCGCGCTTCGGCCTGGCGAGCCCCCTGCTGGCCTCGGCCTGGGTGCTCGCCGCGCTCGGCCTGAGCCTGGTCCCCAGGCTCGCTCAGCTTCTTCCATCCCCTTCGCAAAGGACGCGAACATGACCCTTGGCTCCTCCGCCGTCGCCCTGCACAGGGCATTCAAGATACAGGATGTGCGTGACCAGGCCGGCACCCGTTCGATCTGGGCGCTGCTCAACGCTTACTGCCGCGAGGTCGCCGCGCCGGCCGGCGACCTCAACTGGGACAGCCCCTTCGGCGCCCGCGCGTGGCCGCAGGCGATCCGGCAACACCGGCGTCTCAAGGGGGGCCATGTGCTGCAGGTCTCGCTGCCGTTCAGCGGCCAGCTGCTACTGATCGCGGTCGAGCGCCCCTCGATCACCCTCAACCACGCCTACCGCTCCGAGCCCTTCGGCGCCACCTTCGGCAAGCCCTGGCAGGCCCTGGACTGGCAACGCCTGGCGCGGATGCTGCTGAGCGAACTGGCATTGCGCTTCGATCAGCCGTTCAACGACGAATTGCTGGCCCAGATCGGCAACAGCGTCGAGCTGATGGGTGAGTTCATCGCCACCGCCGGTGACGACGAGTGGGGCCAGGGCGAAGCGGCCTACCTGCGCTCGGAGCAGTCGCTGACCTTCGGCCACGCCTTCCACCCCACCCCCAAGAGCCGCGAGGGGGTCGCGCTCGACGCCATCCGGCGCTACTCCCCTGAGCTCGGTGCAGCCTTCCCGCTCCACTACTTCGCCGTGGCAACTGGCGACCTGTACCAGTCCTCCCATCTCGATGAAGACGCCTATGCGCAGCTCGAGCGCCAGCTCCCGGACCTCGCCCTTCCTCCCGGTTATCGGGCGCTGCCGGTGCATCCCTGGCAGGTCGAGCATATCCGCGGCTTGGCGGTGGTGCGCCAAGCGCTCGACAGCGGCCGCCTGATCGACCTGGGGCCGGCTGGTGAAACCTGGTACCCCACGGCCTCGGTACGAACCCTATTTCAGCCCGGCCGCGACCGCTTCCTGAAGTGCTCGCTGCATGTGCGCCTGACCAACTGCGTACGCAAGAACGCCTGGTACGAACTCGAGAGTGCCGTCGCCGTGAGCCGCCTGCTCAGCGAAGACGCCAGTACGCTGGGCGAGACCTTCCCGACGCTAACGTTGATGGCCGAACCCGGCTTCGTCACCGCCGACTTCCGCGACCAGCCGTGGGAGACACGCGTCGCCTTGCAGGAGGCCTTCGGCCTGATCCTGCGTCAGAGCCCGGTCTGGGGAGAGGACGAGACACCACTGCTGACGGCGGCGCTGTTTGCCGATACCGCCTCGGGGGGCTCGCCACTGGAGCGCGAGGTCTTGCGCCTAGCCCGCCATCGAGGCCTGTCCCGGGAGGAGGCGGCACTGCACTGGTTCGAGGCCTACATCGAGCACCTGGTTCACCCGATGCTATTCGCCCTGTGCCGGCTCGAGGTGGTGTTCGAGCCGCATCTGCAGAACGTCGTGGTGGGGCTGCGCCACGGCCTGCCCAGCCACATCTACATCCGTGACCTGGAAGGCACCAAGCTGCTGCCCGAGCAGTGGCCCGATGCGCGTCTGACAAGCCTTACCGAGCGCGCCAGGGCCTCGGTACGCTACCCCGAGGAGTTGGGGGTCAAGCGCATCGGCTACTGCCTGCTGATCAACAACCTCGCCCAGGCGGTGTTCTGCCTGGCGCGCGACGATACCGGGCTCGAGCCTCGGCTATGGCACTGCCTTGAGTCGAGCCTGAGGCGCTACCAGCAACGCCACGGCAACGCCTTCTCCTCGCGACTAATCGAGCGTCTGCTCGAAGGCGAGCCTTGGCCCAACAAGACCAACCTGCTCAACCGGGTCCTCAAGCGCGCCGACCGCGCCTCCGAATACGTGCCGCTGGCCAGCCCCTTCGCCTATCCCCTCGACACCCAGTGACTCAGGAACTCCCGATGGAATTTCGACTCGACTCCATGGCCCGGGAAGCGGCCCGCCTGCAGACGGCGAGCGACGACCCCCTGTGCGCCTATCTGTATGATCTTCCGGCCCTGCGTCGCCATGTCGAGGGCGTGGTGGCAGCACTGCCCGAGCGCTGTGAGATGTTCTACGCCGTCAAGGCTAATGCCGAGGCGCCGATACTGGACGCCCTCGAGAACCGAGTGGCCGGCTTCGAGGTCGCATCCGGCGGTGAACTGGCGCTGATCCGTGAACGTTTCCCCGAGGCCCCGTTGCTGTTCGGCGGCCCGGGCAAACTGGTCTCGGAGCTCTCGCTCGCCCTCGAACTTGGCGTCGAGCTTATCCATGTGGAGAGCCTGACCGAGCTCGAGCGTCTTGCCCGGCTGCTCGAACAGGGTGAGCGTCGCCAGGAGGTGCTGTTGCGCATGAACCTGGCCACCGACAACCTGCCTTCGACCCCCCTGACCATGGGCGGAGTGCCCACCCCCTTCGGCATCGATCCCGAGGAGCTCGACACCTGTCTCGCCTTCCTCGATCGCCACCCCGAGATCGAGCTGCGTGGCTTTCACTTTCACCTGATCTCCCATCAGCTCGACGCCGACGCCCAGCTGAGGCTACTCGGCGACCTGTTTCGCCAGGTCGAGCACTGGCGCGAGCAGTACCGCCTGGACATCGACCAGATCAATGTCGGCGGCGGCATCGGCATCAACTACCGCGAGCCCAGCCAGCAGTTCGACTGGGAATGCTTCTGTAACGGGCTAGCACAGCGGCTCACCGAGCCACGCCTGCAGCGCTATCGCATTCGCTTCGAGTGTGGCCGCTACATGACCGCCCCCTGCGGCTACTACCTGATGGAGGTGATGGACCTGAAGCGCAACCACGGCCAGTGGTTCGCGGTATGCCGTGGCGGCACCCACCACTTCCGCACCCCGGTGGCACAGAATCACGACCACCCCTTCGTGCGCCTGCCCGGGCGCGGCGGCGAGGATGGGCTGACACACACCAGGGTCAGCGTCGTCGGCCAGCTGTGTACCCCCAAGGACGTGCTGGCGTGCCAGGTCGAGATCGAGCGCCTGGCCATCGGCGACATGCTGATGTTCACCCTGGCCGGCGCCTACGCCTGGAACATCTCCCACCAGAACTTCCTGCGTCATCCGGCGCCGATCATGCACTTCATCGACGATGAGGAGCACGTCTGATGCTCGGGTCCAATCCACTCAAGCGCCGTCTCGAGCAAGGGGGCTGCGTGTACGGCATGCTCAACTCGGTGCCGACCCCCTGGCTTGTCGAGATGCTGGGCCACGCGGGCTATGACTTCGTGGTGCTCGACATGGAGCACCTGAGCGTCAACCCGGAATCCGTGGAGCATATGATCCGTGCCGCCGAGTGCGCCGGCATCACGCCCCTGGTGCGGGTGCCCGGGGTCAACACCGGGGCGATCCAGCTCGCCTTGGATGCCGGAGCCATGGGGGTGGTAGTGCCGCGTGTCGAGAGCGCCGACCAGGCCCGCGAGGTGGTAGCGGCGGCACGCTTTCAGCCACTCGGCCGACGCGGCATCACCGGGGGCCGAACCACCGGCTTCGGGCGGCTGCCGCTCGGCGACTACCTGAACCGCGCCAACGACGAGATCCTGGTGGTGGTGATGATCGAATCGCCGCTAGGGGTGGAAAACATCGACGCCATCGTCGAGGTACCCGGGGTGGATTGGATACTCGAAGGTGCCATGGACCTGGCACACAGCCTGGGGGTAGCCCCGGACACGGGACACGACAGCGTGCGTCAGGCGCTGGACAGAGTGGCCCAGGCCTGCGCGCGCGCGGGGCGTCAATTCTGTGCGATTCCCCGGGCCGAAGGCCAGCACCAGCGCTGGAGGGAACGCGGAGTGGCAAGCTTTCTGGTGGGTGAGGACCGCGGCATCCTGTTTCGCCGGCTGCGCGATCTGCGCACTTCCTTCGGCCCCGACTCAGAGGTTCCGGCCACGGATGCTGGAGGCCTCCCGGAGGACCGAAAGCCCTGACCAAGTACCCTGACCACCCCGTGATACTGACCGGCCGATACCCCCACGAGGCAGGCGAGCAGGATGCTCATGGATACTAATGCAAACCATTCCAATTTGCCTTAGACTTCCCTGCCATACTTCGCCCACGCTGATGGAAGGAAGACGCATGCAACGCGAGTTCCCCTCGCGCCTGGTCCGGGTGCGGCTCGGGGGCCGGTGGCCTCGGGTTGGCGCCGCGACGCCGATGGCCACTCCCGCTGCTCATGGAGCCACCCCACGAGGCAAATCCATTGCCCGCATGGCCACAACCGCTGCGTCGTGTTCGAGCACACACGCCGTCTTCCGCACGGTGCTCGTCGTGGCCCTGGGGCTCGTTCTGGCCCTCTTCATGAATCAGGGCGCCAGCGCAGCCCCCCTGCAGGATGACCGGGGCACCCCGATCGAGGCCACGCAAGCCAAGCGGGTAGCGGCCATTTCCACCTTCGCCGCCGACACCCTGGTGGCACTGGGTGTCTCGCCAGTGGGTGCCTCGACCTTCGGCAGCGAGCCACTGCCCAGTTATCTTGGCGCCTCACTCTCCGACACCCGCAGCCTCGGCCAACGTGCCAGCACCAACCTGGAGCTGCTCACCGAGCTCAACCCTGAGCTGATCATCGGTATCCACCGTTATACTGAGCCTCATGCCCGCCAGCTCGAGGCCATCGCCCCGTTCTACGCCTTCGATGTGGTCAGCCTGGCGGACAGCCGGCGCGCGGTAACGGGGATCGCCACGGCACTGGGCAAGCGTGCCGAAGGCGAGGCGCTGAACCAGGCCTTCGACGCCCGCCTCGCCGAACTCGGCGATGCCCCCGGGGGCGTCAGCGCCACCCTGCTGGCCGGTGCCGGCGAGGCGCCCTTCGCCTACTACGATCATTTCCTGAGCGCCGCACTGCTCGAACGCCTGAACGCAACCAACGCCGCCGGCCCGTCGCCCACACCAGGACAGACCATCCCTTTCGGCTACACGATCAGCCTGGAGCGGCTGTTAGCCCTGAACCCAGACGTCATCTTCCTGTTCGCCACTGGCGGCGAGCGGGCCTTCGCTAACAACCCGGTGTGGCCCTATCTTGAGGCGGTGAAGAACGGCCGGGTGTTCGAGGTCGGCCCCCACTGGAAGGAGGGCGGTGGCCCCATCGCCCGCCGCCTGATTCTCGACGAGATGGCCTGGCGGCTGTATCCCGAGGACGTCGAACGTCCCGAGTTGCCGCCTTCCATTGCCAGCCATTCCTACCCATGAGCGGCGCTCTCCCGCCATCTACGAACGGCACTCGAGCGGCATCGCCGCCCCGCGGCTCGGGCCTCGCCTTTTGGGGCGTCCTGCTCGCATTCGCGATCATCCTCATTGGGTCACTGGCCATGAGCATCGGCAGTGTGCCGTTGTCGCTTCACCAGCTGATGGAAGTGCTGGCCGGCCGGGTCGACGGCATGGCCGCGATCCTGGTGCTGGAGCTACGCCTGCCCCGCTTCCTCGCCGGCCTGCTGGTGGGCGCGAGCCTGGGGCTGGCCGGCCAGTTGATGCAGACGGTGACCCGCAATCCGCTGGCGTCACCCGGCATCACCGGTGTCGTCGCCGGGGCCTCGATGGCAGTGGTCATGGCACAGGTTGGCTGGCGGGTGGACGTCACCTGGCTTCCCGCCATCGGCATGATCGGAGGCGCAGGTGCCGCCACCCTGACCTTTCTGCTGGCGGCGCGCAGCGGTTTCTCGCCGTTGATGCTCGCCCTGGCCGGGATGGCAGTCACCGCCCTGGCCTCGGCCCTGGTCACCGCTTTTCTGCTGTTCTCGGGAGCTCAAGCGCAGCAGCTCTACGGCTGGTTGGCCGGTGGCCTGCAGGGGCGCGGCTGGGCCCACGTCGGCCAGATCCTGCCCTGGGCCCTCGGCGGCCTCGCGCTTTCGCTCGGTACCGGCCGCTGGCTCAACCTGATGCACCTGGAAGATAGCATGGCGCGTTCACTGGGCGGGGCCGTCACGCTGCTGCGTCTCGGTTTCGTGACGCTTGCCGTGGCGCTGACCGCGGCCTCGGTGGCGATCGCCGGCCCGGTGGGGTTCATCGGCCTGATTGCCCCCCATCTGGTGCGCCTGGTGGCGGGGGTCGACCAGCGCCATGCGCTGCCGCTGGTCGCTTTGACCGGCGCCTTGCTGGTCACCCTCAGTGATCTGCTCGCCCGCACCCTGGCGGCCCCTCAGGAGCTGCCACTGGGGCTATTCACCGCGCTGATCGGCGGCCCCCTGTTCATCGCCCTGATTCGCTCGAGAACGCCATGACCTTCTCCGCTCGCGCCGCGACGCCCACCTCGCCCTACTCCGCCGGCGGCAAGGCGGCGAAGGACCACCTGCGACTCAGGGTCGCCGTGCTGCTGGGCCTGGTGGTCCTGGCTGCAATCGCCAACCTGCTGTTCGGTGCCGTCACCCTGTCACCGAGCCACGTGTGGCTGGCGATGACCGGCTCCGGCGATTCGGCGGTCGGCGATCCGGTGGCCCAGGACATCATCTGGAACCTGCGTTTACCGCGTCTGCTGGTGGGGGCCTTGGTCGGGGTCCACTTTGCCATCGCCGGTTCGCTGTTGCAGGCGGTCATGCGCAACCCCCTGGCCGACTCCGGGGTGATGGGCATCAATGCCGGCGCGAGCCTCGCGGCGGTACTTACCTTCGCCGCCGCCGAGCGCCTCGCCGGTGACGGCAACCCCTATCTGCGCGCGGCCCTGAGCCTCGACTGGCTGCCCCTGGTGGCCTGCGGTGGCGGATTGGCGGCGGCGGCGGCTGTCTACCGGCTGAGCTGGAATCGTGGCTCGACCCCAGTGCGGCTGGTCCTCTGCGGTATCGCCGTGGCGGGCCTGCTCAACGCCCTGGCGACCGGCGTACTAGCCGGCTGGGCCCAGGCCACCACCGAAACGGTGCTGGCCTGGCTCTCGGGCAGCCTGTATGGCCGCGACTGGACGCATCTCACTGCGCTGCTGCCATGGACGGCGGCCAGCCTCGTCCTGCTGCCGCTGCTGGTTCGAGGCGCCAACCTGCTGCAGTTGGGCGACGAGGTCGCCGCCACCCTCGGGCTCCGCGTCGAGCGTTCGCGCTTCGCTCTGCTGCTGGTGGCGGTGCTGTTCGCCGCCAGTGCCGTCGGCATCGTTGGCCCGGTAGGCTTCGTCGGCCTGATCGTTGCGCATGTCGCGCGACTGATGGTGGGCCCTGAACTCAAGCATCAGCTCATCGTCAGCCCGCTACTAGGTGCCCTGCTGGTGCTCGCCTCCGATCTGATCGGGCGCCTCGTGCTGGTACCCGCCGAGCTGCCCATCGGGGTGGTCACCTCGCTGCTCGGGGTGCCTTTCTTTCTCGCCCTGCTGGCCAGGAGAATCTAAGCGATGGCACCCAGCATGTCTTCCCCTTCTCAAGCAGGTAAGCCCGCCCGTCTCCAGGCCCAAGTCGGCTCTGGCGATGCAGGCACCCAAGCCCCGCGGCTCTCGGCGCAAAACCTGCGACTGGGTTACACCGACAAGGTCATCGTGCCGGACATGACGCTCGATTTTGAACCGGCGCGCATTCACTGCCTGATTGGTCCCAACGGCTGCGGCAAGAGCACCTTGCTGCGCGCCTTGGCAGGCCTGATGACGCCCCAAAATGGCCAGGCACTGCTTAATGGCCGCGCGGTGACGAGCTGGCCCCGCCGTCACTTGGCCCGGCGCCTGGCCATGCTGCCCCAGCATCCCAAGGCGCCCGAGGGGCTCAGCGTCGAGCAGCTGGTACGTAAGCGATCATTCCAAGGCGTGCCGATTTCCGCTTGCCTTATACGTCGCGTAGTGGCTGGATCAGCGCCACCGCGACCTTCCACTGCCGGTTATCTTCCGACTGCACGACGACCGTCTTGCGGTTGATCTTGATGACCCGGCCGAACACCTGACCCTCGCGGCTCTCGAAGGAGACGGCCTGCCCCAGGGTCAGGTGGCTCAACACCTCCATCTCCTGACGGGCCTGGAGTTCGTCGATACGGCGGCAGATGAGGTCGTTGAGCGCCAGGAGCTGGTCGAGGCTCATGTCGTCGATACGCATGGGGAACCGGATCTCGTGCATCGGGAAAGGCGCTACCTTGCCCGATGCGCCGGCGGGTGTCGATTCAGCGCTCGATGTCGGAG
>NZ_JAWSUJ010000008.1:751-72168 GCF_033549285.1 Halomonas sp. | reverse complement strand
GAGGTTCCCTTTGACCGCATCACACGGTCAAACCTCGGGTAGTCCCCCGGCAAAGCCGGGGGATTACCTTATTTATTTAACGACCGCCCCGGCGACGCCGGTGGCGACCAGGGCGGCGAGTTCGCCCTCGACCAGCTGTTTCGCGGGCCGATGGCAGTCTTCGGGGGCATGGAGTACCAGACGCCGTGGGAGCCCCTGGTGCTGCAGGTAGAAGTTGAGGGCAATGACTACGCCAACGAACCTCAGGATAACGACCAGGCTCAGGACTCACGCGTCAACCTGGGAGCCCGATATCAGGTGACTGACAATATCGAGCTGCGTGCCGGCTGGCAGCGCGACAACACTGCCATGGCAGGGATAAGCTTCTCCACCAACCTGGCAGGGCTCTCCCAGGTGAAGCGTGACCCACCACCCCAGTCGCTAAATGCGCCCGCCGCAGAGGACTGGCGCGCGGTGGCGAGCCGCCTGCAGGCCAACGCGGGGGTCCGTGTGCACGAGATCCGCCAGCAGGGGAAAGACCTGACCGTGGTCGGCGACCCCACGACTTTTCGCAACCTGGCAAAGAGCGAGGCGCGCGCCGGCCGGATCCTTGCCGCCAATGCCGACGAGAGAGTAGAGACCTTCCGCTACCGCTGGCAGAGCCGCGGACTCGACCTCCGCGAGGACGTCCACGACCGAGCAGCCTTCATCGCCGCCGCGAACTCCAGCGAAAAGGCGCATAACCACCGTTATGGCCTCTATGCACACGCCGATCTAGACACCCCCGGCGGTGAGCTGCTCTACCAGGCCGAGCCACGACGTTTCGCCTGGCGTGCAGGTCCTGCTATCGAACAAAACTTCGGTGGCCCCGACGGATATCTCTACCGAATCTCAGCCTACACCTCGGCAGAGCTCACCACCGACGCCAATGGCTGGTTCTCCGGAAGCCTGACAGCGACACTAGCCGACAACCTCGATGAATACGACTATATCGCCAACTCCGAGCTGCCACGCGTCCGGACCTACATCGGCGACTACCTGGCCGAGGCTGATGTCGGTATCAGTAACCTGCAGTACACCCGCACCACCCAACTTGGCGACGACTGGTATGCCTTGGGCTACGGTGGCCTGTTGGAGATGATGTATGCCGGCGCCGGGGGCGAGCTGCTTTACCGGCCATTCGACAGCCCGCTAGCCTTGGGGGCGGACCTCAACTGGGTGCGTCAGCGCGAGTTCGATCAGCAATTCGATCTACGCGACTATGACACCTGGACCGGCCATCTCAGCGCCTACTTGGAGACCGGCATAGAGGATGTCCTGGCAAAGGTCAGCGTGGGGCGCTACCTCGCCGGCGACGTCGGCACGACTGTCGACTTGTCGCGGGAGTTCGACAATGGTGTACGCGTGGGCGCCTGGGCCACCTTCACCGATGCAGGCGACGACTACGGCGAGGGCAGCTTCGACAAGGCGCTTTACCTCTCGATCCCCATGGACGCCTTCTTTGTACGCTCGAGCCGTAACCGAGCCAACATTGCTTGGCAGCCCCTCACCCGCGACGGCGGGGCCCGCCTCAACCGGCGCTACCAGCTCTATGATCTAACGGCGGAGCGCGACCTCGGCCGCTACTGGGAGGACTACGAAAGCAGCTGGGACTAGATCCTCTCCACACCCAGCGAAGAGATCGCCTACATCCCACGACCACATTCTCGCACGGGACCAAGAGACACGATGGGGTAACATCGGGACATATCCAGAGAAGATTGCCCCATGAGACCCATCACGCTCGACTTCGACCCGCAGGGCCGGCGCATCCTGTCATGCGTCTGCGGCACTATCGAAATCGCCAGGGCCAGCGACTGGCAGGAGTTCAGAGTCGAGGCGATCGACTACGAGCTGGCGGTGGTCAGCTGCGAAAACTGCGCGCGGCATACCCGCCTGGGCCGACTCGCCGCCATTCCGGAGCCCCCTCAATCCATCTGGTGATCGGCCCCCAGGCTAACCTCGACTTCCCGGTCGACATCCGCTCGATGCGTTCCTTGAAGACGCCCTGGGCATCGCCTTCGCTGTGCACCAAGCGCACATGGCGCGACGGGTGGTGCGATCCGCGTGAGCGCGGTTGCCGTAGACACTTCTCCGGCACAAGGTGGGCTGCGCGATACGCTGGCCTTGGTGGCGGCAGCCATGGCGCAAAGGTGCGCTGAGGTCGCCGGAGAAGACCGTGCACAGGGACTGCCCATGCCGCGGTCGTGGGTATGGACCTCCACATAGGCCGAGCCGAGGATATGCCACTGCCGGTACTCCAGCAGCACCAGCCGCGCCTTCACCTCGGCCAGGAACAGCTCGATCAGCCTTCGGTCGTACGAGAAGTCGATCTTCAGCGCATCCCCGATCACCAGCGGTTCACATCGGCCTCAGCCCTGAAGCAGCATTCGATAGCGGCGACTGAACGTCTTGGCGTGCTCCAGCGTCGCCAGCAACTCCTCACCCAGCGTGAAGGCCTTGTTGAGCAGGCTGGCCTGGATCTCAGGGTCGTCGGGGTAGTCATGGGAAAACTGATTACGCATTTCATGGAAACGCAACCACTGCGCGGCCGAGGGAATGGCGCCAATCTTCTCCAGCCGGTTTAGTTTGTCGATGAAGGTCGGGAATTCGCCCGGCTCTTGGGTCAACTCGAGCACGCCGGGCAGGAGCCGGGCGCCCATTGCATCCTGAAGCTTGGAAAACCGGATCACGAATTGATCCACCACCGCGAGATCCATGGGCGTGAAGTCGGCCAGATCCTCTGGCGCGACAGGAAAACGGTTCTTGAGCGTTCCCATCGCCCAGCGAAGCCGTTCGGCATGACGCTCGCATATGTCGAGGCTTCCCTCGTATGCATCATGATTCACAAAGCCACTCCTGTTTCCCTCGCCACGCGATGCACCGGCAAATCCGGGCTCGCCTGTCTGCAGACCACCAGATCAATCTTCTGCTCCCCCAGGCGCTGGTGCAGTTCCACCATGGCCTCCAACTTGGCCTCCACAATCTCGTCAGGATCCTGCAGCTCGGGCTCGATATACAAATAAATATCCCCGCCGCGAGCCCGATCATCGACCCGCGAACCGAACAGCAGGATGCGGGTCGAGGCACCGAAATGCCGCTTCAAGGTCGTGACGATCTGCTGATGTTCCCGCTCGCTCAAGCGCATTGTCGATACCTTCCATCGCCTCTCATGCAACTGATCCTAGCATGCCCCCTTCACGCCAGACCCAGCTGCGGCTGTCGGGGCCAGCCTGCAGGGCCTCGCCCAGCACCCTGTCCCAACGCGTGTCCCGCTGCCCGCTGGCGATAAAGGCGGGCTGCACAGGCCCGCCGTGTGAACAAGTTCGGTTTCAAAGGTCGCTTCCGTCCGCCAGCCGAGCCCCCCGGTGGAGAGTGACGCCTCTCTTCAGTACATCCTTGATCGCCAGCGGCCGCAGACACGTCGGGGCACCGAATAGAGGGCCACTCCAAGGAATTACGTGTTGAGACAGACCAAATCTCTCCCCACACCAGATGTTTCACCACGTCCACAAAATCTTCAGTCGGCAACGAAACTGAAATGGTTTCTTGAACTGGTATCCTGAGTGACGCGACTACGCCACCGGCGCAAACAGCAGCGCCAGATCCTGCTCGTCGAACAGTGGGCCGTCACCTTGGCGCTGGGCCCCGCCCTCCAGAATCGAGGCGGCCAGATCCGCCTTTCGCGCCTGCAGGTCGAGAATGCGCTCCTCTACCGTGCCAGCGCATACCAGCTTGTAAACGAACACCGGATTTTGCTGACCCATGCGATGCGCACGCCCGGTGGCTTGAGCCTCGACTGCAGGGTTCCACCACGGATCATAGTGGATCACAGTGTCCGCCGCGGTGAGGTTGAGACCGGTGCCGCCGGCCTTGAGGCTGATCAGGAACACCGGGATCTCCCCCTGCTGGAAGAGCGCTACCCGCTGAGTGCGCGTCTTGCCGGGCGTGTCGCCAGTGAGCGAGGTGTAGGGGATGCCGTCACGCTCCAGGGCCTGACCGATCAGGCCCAGCATCTCGGTGAACTGCGAGAAGACCAGAATACGCCGCCCCTCCTCGATCAACGGTGGCAGCAGCTCGCGCAGCTGATCCAGCTTGGCCGAGCGGCGTACCTGTTTGGCGCTATCCAGCTTGACCAGCCGTGGATCACAGCAGACCTGGCGCAGCTTGAGCAACGCGTCGAGCATCACGATGCCGGAACCGGCCAGGCCACGCTCGGCGATGGCCTGTTGCACCCGCTGGTGCTGAGCCAGACGCAGGCTTTCATAAAGCTCGCGCTGGGTGCCGGTCAGGGTGATCTCGCGACGACTCTCAGTCTTGTCCGGTAACTCGCCCAGCACCTGCTGCTTGGTACGACGCAGCATGAGCGGCGAGATACGCCGCGAGAGGCGTTGGCTCAGCGTGGCGTCGCCCCCCTTCTCGATTGGCGTCCGGAAGTGTTGGCCGAACCACTGCTGACTGCCCAGGGCGCCTGGCGCCACCGCATCCAGCTGGGCCCACAACTCGCCCAGATGGTTCTCCAGCGGCGTACCGGTCATCGCCAACGCCCGCCCTGCGTTGAGCTCACGCACGGCCCGCGCTGTCTGGCTAGCGGCATTCTTGATCGCCTGGGCCTCGTCAAGCACCAGCAAGCCGAACGCAAGTTCTCGCAGCCGCTCCAGGTCGCGGATCAGCAGCGGATAGGTGGTGACCACCAGGTCGGCATGGGGCAGCGATTCGTCGAGCTGACGCCGACGCTGGGCCTTGCTCCCCTGCAGGGCCAGCACCGTCAGTCCCGGCGCAAAGCGTGCCGCCTCGGCGCACCAGTTGCCCACCAGGCTGGTCGGGGCCACCACCAGAGTCGGGCCTTGCAGCACACCGCGAGCGCGCTCATCAAGCAGGTGTGCCAACACCTGAACCGTCTTGCCCAGCCCCATGTCGTCGGCCAGGATGCCGCCGGTCTCGAGCTCGGAGAGGAAGCGCAGCCAGGCAAGCCCCCGAGATTGGTAGTCACGTAGTTCGCCCACGAAGCCTTCCGGCGCCGGCAGGCTGGCGGGCAATGCCTTGAGCCGTCGGGCCAGTGCTGACACATCCTCACGCCCTGCCCAGCGCTCATGCTCAGCCAGGGGCGCCACCCGCTCGGCGGCAGAGAGCGGCAGTTGCAGCGCCGCCTGTGGGTCGGCCTCGTCATTCAGCCAGTCGAGAATCGGCGCCATCAGCGATCGCAGCCGGGACAGCGGTAGCACCAGGCGACGATCCTGGTCCAGGGTCAGCGTCCAACTGGCCGCATCGGGCTCATCGGCGGCGGGTTCCAGCGGGAAGTCCGGGTTCTTGAGCAGCTGCCGCAAGATCGGCAACAGGTTGAGCCGCTGCCCCTCCACCTCGATGTCCAGGGCAAGATCGAACCAGCCATTGCCGGCCGGCTCGAGTTCGCCGTGCCACACCTCGGGCGCCAGATAGCGCGGCTCTTCGGGAAACTCGTCGCTGAATTCGACCCAGCAGCCCGCCTCGCGCAGTCGAGTGATCATGTCCCACCAGCCGTCAGGCCCGGCCAGGTGAGACGGCCACTCGGCGGCACTGGAGGGCGGGGCGTCGCCGCTGGGCAGCAATAGCGACCAGGCGGGGATGTCCAGCTTGTCCGGCACCGCCCCTCGCGCCATCAGCGATTCCAACGTCAGCATCCCCAGCGGCAGGGTACGGATCTGAGCCGTCTCCGCCGCCTTGTCGCGATACACCGTTATACGCTGACCATCCTGGAAGACAGGATCGACCTCCTTCCAATGAGCCGTCACCTTGGCACCGTCATAGTCGAAGCCCACCTCGGCGGCGCCCACCCTGATCCACTGCGGCACCAGCAGACCATCGCGATAGGAAAGCTGGCCGTTCGCCACTCGCATGGTGACCATGATCCGTGGCGCTACGCCTTCCAGGGTTCGCTCCTCCACCGTCTTGGGCAACGGCACCTTCTCGGCAAGTGCCGGCATGTGGCGCAGCCGCTCGCCAAGCCAGTCACTCATCGCCGGAGGCAACGGCGGTGCGTAGTTAAGTTGCCGGAGCAGCTCAGGGCTTCCCGCCATCGATCCGAACAGGCCCGTCCCAGGGTCGATATAGCAAAGCTCGTGCCCCAAGCGCACCACCAGGGCCTCAGCGGACAGGACATCGGACGGCTGAGTATCGGCCTGGAGGTACTGATTGCCTTCGGCATCGGGCTGCCAGTTGAGGGTCAGCGCGCAGCCGGGGCCCTGCTCGAGCCGTGCCCCGGTCTGCTTCTGAAAGAACAGCAGCGGCGGTTCGGGGTCATTCAACAGGGCCCATAGCGCACGGGCCTGAAATGGCTTGGACACCACCACCCAGTGGCGCTGCTGGCTGCCCGCCCAATACGTGTCACGGTTGCCATGCAACAGCAGGCTCAGCGCATCCTCCTGGGCAGCGGGCCAGCCCTTGGCCGGCGCCGGCGTCAGGCCTTGAGGGCTCACTTCGATGATCTGCGGGGATACCCATCCGCCGTGGCGCTTGCTCTGCCGCGACGGCCGTAGCCACACCGGCAGGACCTTGAGCAGTGTCTCCCATTTATAGGAAGTACTATCGAGGAACAGGCCCAGCCGATACTCGTCGCCAATGGTGGCACCGGTCACGGTCATGCTTGCCGCGCTCTCCAGCCGCCCCAGCCAGGCCTCCCAGTCACGCGTCAGTTGATCCGTCGCCGCGTCGAGCCGCGGGCTGTCCGGCGGGGTAATATCGCGCTCCATCTGTTCGAGGTAGGTCTGGATCAGCGCCACGGCATGCTTGCAGCAGACCCCCACCGGGCAGGTGCAGGCCGTAAACACCTCGTCACCGTCACCACCATCTTCCACCGAGATCTCGGTGACATAGGGCTGCTTGCCACTCCCCGCCAACTCGGCGCCGAGCACGATCATGTCATCCTCGACCTCCAGGCTCATGTCACTCGCCACTCGGCCCTGCCGGGCATAGCGCAGTCCGCGCTCCAACGACCCGGGGTCGAAGAAGTCCGTCCAGCCAATCTGCAGCAGCGTGGTGAACAGCGTGATGGCGGGGTCCGCCAGGCGTTGGTCCGACACGGTGATTCCTCAAGGTGATGGCGCAAACTCGCTATTGGACAAAACCGGCCGGGCGTTCGCAACCTGAATGAACGGCACTACGCGCCCAGCATGACCATACGGGTGGACAGGTGCCCTTACTAGCCCGCCACAACCGCATGACGTTATATGCCACGGCGGTAGCTCCCTTCGCAGGAGGAGAGCCCCGATAGATTCGCCCGGCAGCGGCTTATCAGGCTATCGTCGACCTCGATCACCTGCGGTAAGATACTCCCCAGCCAACCATGCACCCCGAATTGACGTCCGCCGATGCAACCAGACGACCTCCCCGAGATCCCGGCTGAGCTGGACCAAGCCATCCTGGCCTTTTTTCAGCAATCGATCCGCCACATCCTTCGCCATGAGGATGCCGAACGCTATTTCCAAGCCCTTGACGAGATTGTCCGGCATAGCGGAATGACGGAGTGGTTCGATCCCAATATGCCCTGGTGGGAACTGGGCCTCACGGTATGGAATGCCACGCCACTACCCTCGCAAGGGTTTCGTAGCGCCACATTGCCGCTTCCACGCCGTAACGATCCTTGCCCGTGCGGTTCCGGCAAGAAGTACAAGCGCTGCTGCCTGCCGCTGCAGAACGGCCATGCAATGGACCTCACCGAGGAAATACCGATTGCCCGAATGGCGATCTCCTTATTCACTCAGCAGCAACGGCAGGCGGCCAGTCGCCAGGCACCCGCCCCGATTCGCCTCCTGGTGGCCGAACATGAACTCGAGCAGGGCCACCCCGGCAAGGCCCGCAAACTGCTGCTGGCCCTGCTTCGCAGTGGCGGGCTCGACGATGAGGCGCAGACCCACGCCGTCCAACTGCTCGGGGATGCCTATGACGCCCTGGGCCATCAGACGGCCGGTGAGAAAGCCTTTGTCGAGCTCGTCCCCGGCCTCAAGCCCATGGCGGCCGCCGCCGCACTTTACTGGCTCTCCGGTCGAACGCTGGAGGACGACCGCCCCGCCGATGCCCTCGCGCACCTGCTGTACGCTGAGCATCTGGCCCCGGACAACCTGATCAATGGTCTGCTCAAGGTAGTGTGTCTGCGCGCCCTGGGAGAGGACGCCGAGGCTCGACGCACCGCCCAGGAGTGGTTGCCCCTGGCACAGGACCTGGACGACACGCAGGCCATCGAGCTGCTGCAAGCACAGCTGGGCCCGGCCCCGTTCGAGGGGTTTGATGATGCGCCGGATGACGCGGAAGACATCGCGGACGAGAACGACAACCTCTTGAGCCTGTTTGGCCCCGATGCGGCGACCCTCACCACCCTCACCGAGTTGCTCGAGGATGCCCTGCACCAACCGCTTCACCCCGTGCGCTTCGAGCCGGGCCCACCGGATTCCAAGGGCAGCCAGTCACGCTGGGTCATGATGGCGGCAGAGCAGGTCGCGCAAACCAACGCGTTGCTCTTCCACGATCCAAATGGCATCGATCCACTCGATCCCACGTTGATTCGCCATCATCCCGATCTGCTCCAGAACCCTGCGTTTCTCGAAGCGCTCGACGCCCATGCCGGACTGGCACTCAACGATGCGCAAGCCGCCTTCAACCAGGCGTTGGCACAGCAGGTGGATAGGCTGCTCGATCACATCCTGGCCGCCCTGCCAGCAGGCGGGCAGCTCCCCTGGGAATGGCTGGAACACCGCCCCGTGCTGCGGCTGATGCAGCAACGTGCCGTGGCGGAGCATGACCTCCAGGCTGCCATCGATGGCTTGTCATACGTGCTGTCCCTGTGCCCCAACGACAATCTCGGCGTCCGTGCCCCGCTGATCAATAGCCTGCTGCGCGCCGGCCACGACACCGAGGCTCTGGCCGTTGCCGAGCAATACCTGGAAGACCATCTTGCCGAAACGCGCTATGGCCGCGTGCTGGCACTGGTGAGGCTAGGCCGCCTTCACGAGGCTGAGCAAGCCCTTCGGGAAGCCTATGCAGCACTCCCCAAGGTGCTCAACTACCTCATTGCCAAGAAACGCAAGCAGCCCAAGCTGAACCCTCAGGGCATGGTCATCGGCGGTAACGATCAGGCCTGGTATTACCGGGAAGAAATGCGGGATGTCTTTCTGGAAACGCCCGGCATGATCGGTTGGCTGGAGAGCACCAAGAAGCGCTTGCCACCTCCCGATCATTGAGCAACGCCGGGCCGGCGCGTACGCAGACTCCTCAGCGCCGGCTGGTGGCCGCATCCAGCGCCTCGGCCAATGCCCTTTCCCAACGCGGGTCGCGCTGCCCGCAGGCGATGAAGCCGGGGTTGAGCAGACTCTCTGTCTGATTACAGCACAGTGGCTGGAGCGTCTCTGCCTCCAGGACCTGGCCACCGGCGGCAGTGACGATAGCCTGAGCCGCAGCAGTATCCCATTCATACGTAGGTGCCAGACGCGGGTAGAGGTCGGCCTTGCCCTCGGCAACCAGGCAGAACTTCAGCGAGCTGCCGATCGACTGGGTAGCGTGGGTCGGCAGCGCCTGACAGAAAGCCTCAAAAGCCGCCTGACCGTTGCGGCGGCTGCCCACCACCTGCCAAGGCTCGCAGTCTGGATTGGGTAGCGCTCGCACCCGGATCGGCCAGTCTCTGCTTCCTGTGGACGGACGTGCGCCCTCTCCTGCAATCTCGCGCCGGAAGGCACCTTTCTCTACATGCCCCCACCAGGTCACCGCGCCCTCGGGCAGGGCCGGCGCATGGACGATGCCGAACACCGGCACACCGTCCTCGACCAGCGCCAGGTTGAGGGTGAATTCGCCGTTGCCGGCAATGAACTCGCGGGTGCCGTCCAAGGGGTCAACAAGCCAGTAACGCGACCAGCCCCCGCGGGTGGCGAAGGGAATCTCGCCGGATTCCTCGGACAGCACCGGGACGCCCGGCGTCGCATGCTCAAGCAGCGCCAGCAGGGCGTGGTGGGCGGCCATGTCGGCCTCGGTGAGCGGGCTTTCGTCGACCTTGTGCTCGACGGCAAAGCCGCGGCGATAGATTGCCATCACTTCGCGCCCGGCGGCCTCCACCCCGGCAATTAGCCGCTCGATGGTCTCCTGGTCCAGCCTCATGCACGTCCTCCCTCGCCACGAACTACGACTTAGGTCGTAGACAAGCGTTTGACCTCGGGTATAATGAAAAACACTTTCAAAACTACGAGCGGGCTGCCAAAGCCCCGGAGACGCCACATGACCGACATGCCATTCGCCACCATATGGGACCAGCCCCTACCCGCACGCCCTCTGCGCTCGGCGCGTCGTCGTCGAAGCACGGAGCGCTTCCTGACCATCTGGAGCCGCCCTGTCGCCCGCCTGCCGAAGAAGACTGCCCAGGCTTCCCGTAACCGTCGCCTGCCGCCCTTCTATATCTAAGGATCCTATCCTGTAGCCTGGCCCTTTGCAGGCCCCTACGAGGTACCCTCGGCCTGGCCTGACAAGGAAACAGGAGCCGCCATGACCGCCATTCTGCTGTTGCTGCACCTGCTGGGCGCCACCGTCTGGACCGGCGGACACCTGGTGCTGGCGGTGACCATCCTGCCACGGGTGCTGAAGGGCAAGGACGTGGCGGCGCTGACCTGGTTCGAAGAAGGGTACGAGCGAATAGGAATGCCGGCGCTGGCGGTACAGATCATCACTGGGCTCTGGCTGGCGTGGCAGAAGCTGCCCTCTCTGGCTCTATGGTTCTCGACCGAGGGCGGCCCGGTAGCGCAGCTGATCCAACTCAAGCTCGCGCTGCTCGGCCTCACCGCCTTGGTGGCGGCCCACGCACGCTTTCGAGTCATCCCACGCCTCTCGCCCACCACCTTGCCGCTGATGGGCTGGCATATTCTCGCCGTCACGCTGCTTTCCGTGTTGTTCGTGGTGGCAGGGCTGTCATTCCGGGTACGCTGGGGCATCTAAGCCCCTGATCAGTCCCTTGATGCGTCAGACGACGCAGGCCCCTTGCGCAGTTCATCGCGAATCTCTCTCAGCAGCAGGATATCCTCTGGCGGCGCCGTCGGTTCGGTAGGCGCCGCGGCCTGCTGGCGGCGCAGGCGGTTGACGCCCTTGACCAGCAGGAAGACCGCAAAGGCCACGATCAGAAAACTGATCACGTTGTTGACGAACACACCGATGTTGAGTGTCACCGCCCCGGCCGCCGTGGCATCGGCCAAGGTGGCGTAGGGCCCCTCACCCTTGAGCACCAGGAAGATATCAGAGAAGTCGACACCCCCCATCATTAGCCCAATGGGCGGCATCAGCACGTCCTTCACCAGGCTCTGCACGATGGTGCCGAAGGCCCCACCGACAATGATCCCCACCGCCATGTCCACGACGTTGCCCCGCACGGCGAATTCCTTGAACTCCTTGAACATGCTTTCTTCTCCTTTTGGATCCGCCGCCCTGCGCAGCCGGTTGGGTGAAGTGTAGCGCGAAACCATCCTCAGCCCTTCCCGTGAGGCCTCGCGGCGCTTTACATCGGCTGCCCGTCCCACGACACTAACAATGTTACATTCCGATACGAATCGGTAATGAGAATACCAAGCCAATAGTGCCGCAGGGACTGCCATGACCACCGACACCGCCCCCAACCGCCGCCTGATCAAGTGGTTCATCGGCACGGCGATCTTCACCTTTACCGTGCTGCTGCATATCACCTTCCCAAATATGGGCGGCTCAGGGCTGCGCCTCCCCTTCAATGCCACCGTCTGGATGGGCTTCACAGTGATGATGGCCCTCTCCATGTGGCCCGCCACTCGGGGTGTGATCCGCTACAGCACCTTCCATATCGGGCTCGGGTTGATGCTGCTGGCCCTCTGGTTGCCCTTCCTGTGGACCTGGAACGAGGCCTCGCTGATCGCCCTGCCACGGATGCTGACGGTGACCGCCGGCGCCATCCTGCTGCTGGGCCTCGCCCAACTGCAGCTGACCCGCCGCGACTGGTGGTGGCTGGGCATGGCGATCCTGCTCGGCGCTCTGATGGAAACCGCCCTAGGCTATGTGCAGTTATACCTGCTTGAGCCCGGTAACTGGCTAGGCTACAACCCCGAGACAGGGCGGCCCTACGGCATCTTCCAGCAGGTCAATGTGATGGCCAGCTTCCTGGTTACCGGTCTGGTGATCTCGGCCTGGCTTTTCGGAGAAGCCCGTGACAGCAAGTTCGAGCACGCCATGATACTGCTGGCTCCACTCTTCATGCCAGCCCTGATCCTAGTGATTGCCTCCCGTACGGGTTGGATGGCGGCACTAGTCGCGGTGCCCTTGGTACTTTTACACCTTTGGAATCTTGACTCCTCTCGTTTCAGGTCTTGGGCAGGCACGCTGGCCGTAGGCTGCCTACTGGCGATCATTGTCTCGATTACACAAGGAGAGAGGGGGCGTAGCGCAGAGTCGATTTCTTCCCAAGGCTACCGACCCCAGGTCTATGAACACAGCCTGCGCATGATCGCCGAGAAGCCCATCACCGGCTGGGGCTATGGGCGCTTCCAGCACGACTTTTTGCATAGCCATGCCGAATGGCGAACAGCAGAGGAAGGCCGTGCAACCCTCAAGGAGCACTACAGCCACCCGCATAACGAGTTGCTCTACTGGGGGATCGAGGGCGGGTTGATGCCGATGTTGGCGATACTTGCCTTCGCGGGCTGGGTAGCCTGGCGGTTATGGGCCCGTGGGCCGTATGGGGAAAGACTACTAATGACCGCCCTGCTAGTCCCGCTCTCGGTGCACGCCATGCTGGAGTATCCCTTCTACCACTCCATGGGCCATTGGCTTGCCTTTCTGTTGCTGCTGGGATTGTTCGTCAATGTGAGCGGGAGGACGAGAGTCCGGGTCAACCGCTATACCTTCGGCGTTCGGGCGGGCTCCTGGTTGGCGGTGCCTATCGTGTGGCTTTTCATGGCAACCCATTTGCAGGCGCTATGGCAGGTCAAATCCTACCTCGAAACCAGTGGCCAGAATGCCAGCACCTTGACCAGCATCATCAACCCGCTTGGCATTCCCCATGACCTCGAGTTCTTGGTGATGTCGCAGCAACTCTCGGCCGCCGCGGCCCTAGGCTCTTCAGGTGGTATCGAGACTTATCGGCAATGGGCAGTAAAGGAAGCAACGCTGGCTCCCCACCCCAAACTTTATCGCGACCTGGTTATTGCCCATGAATTGACTACAGAAAAGGACAGCAATATGTATCAACGTTTCGAACAGCTATTCCCACATTTTGCACAGCAGATGGATGCACAAACACAGAAAGATGCTAACGTTGCGCGCCAGCCTGCAACGACACTGCAACAATAAAAAATGGCCGGCTGTATTACTAGCTACCAGTACGATCCCGGATGATCGTATCGCCTATAGAGGTTATCTTCATGGTCCCGGATGATCGGATCGCCTATAGAAGTTATCCTCTGTTAGCGGCCAGGGAGCTTCTTCAGCAATTCATCCGGGAGCAGGTTCATGGACATCAAGCTGCATAAACAAGCGACCACGACACCGAAGATCCGTGCCGAGATCCAGGCAGCGCCCTCCAGCATCACGGATAGCGAGTTGGCTCGCCAGTATGGCGTCTCCACCGCGACCATCCGGCGCTGGCGGTACCGTGACGATGTCCATGACCGTCCGCACACGCGTCACAACCTGCTGGCCACGCTCACCCCCTGATATTCACCGGGCAGCCCTGAAAATGAAGATGGCGGTTGGTATCCTTCTGATAAATCAGAGAGTTCCTGGCAGAACCTGATTCAGGAGGACCAACCGCCATGGGTGAAACCCTAACGACCTGGTCGCCGTCCTGCAACGGCTCCGTCAACGTCCACCTCAGCGGCGAGCGCACTACCAGTGACAGCGGTGCTTTGCTGCTGCGTGAAGCCCTCGACTGTAGCGGCGTGATCGCTGCGCTGGAGGACAACCTGGTCGATCGGCGCGACCCGCAGCGCATCCGTCATTCGCTGGCCAGCCAGATCCGCACCGTGGTACTGCAGCGTGCCATGGGCTGGATCGATCTCAGCGATACCAACACGCTTCAGCGTGACCCACTCTGGCGGTTGGCCTGCAGCGATGCGCGCGGGATGACGCCCCTGGCCCAAGAGCGGCCGTCTCAAGCCACGCTGTCGCGGCTGCTGACCTGCCTCGGGCGCAACGACAACATCGATGCCGTGCACGAAGGCCTGCTGCGTCTGGTGGTCTGGCGTTTGACCTCGTTGAAGAATGGCGAACGGCCCACGCACCTGACGCTGGACATCGACGGCCTGCCTATCGAGGTTCACGGCCACCAGGGTGGCTCGGCGTTTCATGGGCTTTACGGCGCACGGATCTATTCGCCACTGGTCGCCTCGCTGGCCGAGACCGGCGACATGGTCGGCGGCCTGCTGCGCGAGGGCAACGCCGGTCCGGCCGAGAACGCCGATACCTGGATCCCGCACCTGGTGCGGCGACTCAACGAGAGTACCGGGGCCCAGGTTCGAGCGCATCGACGCCGGTTTCACCGACAACGACACGCTGCAGGCCCTCGAAGAGCGCGACATCGAGTACCTGGGCCGGCTGCGCAGCCACTCGGGCCTGCAGAAGTTGGCGGCGCCGCACCTGAAGCGGCCACGAGGCCGGCCGCCCGAGCAGCCTCGGGAATGGTGCCACGACCTGGCGTACCAAGCCGGTTCCTGGCCGACGCCGCGGCACGTGGTGCTGGTGGTGCAGGAACGCCCCGATGACCTGTTGCTACATGCCTTCTTCCTGGTCACCAACCTCGGCAAGTTCGACTGGCCGCCGGAGCAGGTCCTGGCGCTCTACCGCAAACGCGGCAGCGCCGAGGCCCACATGGGCGAGGTGAAGTCGGCGCTCGATGTACACCTCTCATCGACGGATCGGGGTGCCTCCACCGTCCAGGACGTGATGGCCCGCAACGAGGTAAATCTGCTGCTGAACCTCTATGCCTACCAGGTCCTGCATGGGCTGCGGCGCTTGCTGGAGAGCCGCACGCACCAGGGATGGAGCCTGAGCCGGATGCGCGAGCAGGTGCTCAAGGTCGCCGCCACGCTATCGCTGCATGCCCGGCGCATTACCGTTCACCTCGGCGATGCCGCCGACAAATGGTGGCCCACCTTGCTGAAGGGGCTGCCTCGGCTGACGGCGCTGGTCTGACACTCGACCTCACCGTGATCCAATCAGCCACAGAGCGGCCACCACGGATGTTAATGGCCAAGTAAATTGACCCAGTATCGGCCGACGATCACGGCTGGGCCGGCGTCAGATCTATATTCTCAATAGTTATGGAGTGACCGCCCATAAGCCGAATGGGGAATAAGTCAACCGACTACTCAGTCGCCTGATGACATCGAAGCGGGCCGATACTGGCAGCCTCTCGGTTCAGCACCCTCTTTCGGCACCCTGATGAATGAGGCGGGCTCACGCCCGAGCAGGAGGATGTGCTGGTCGCGGCTCGCGAATTCCTTCGCCTCGGCCTGGATGATCTCCTCCTCATGGCGCGTGAGTTCCTGAACCCTCGCCTGCCACGCTCCGGGCTGCATCGCATGCTCCAGCGGCGCGAGGTGCCGACGCTGGCGGAACTGGCTCGGCAGGACGCTGGCGATGATGGGAAGCCTCGGCACAAGCCCTTCAAGGACTACGAGCCAGGCTTCGTGCATATCGACATCAAGCACTTGCCTAAGATGCCCGACGAGCAGCAGAAACGCTACCTGTACGTCGCCATCGATCGCGACACACACGGTGTCTGGCATAAGCTGAGTGGAGGCAGCCATCGTCGGTCTCCTTGTGATGATGTGGGTCACACAAGGATCTCTTAGGCCACGATGGCTGCCGCTAACCAGAATGTTCCGTAGGTACTACGGCAAATCCTTCACCGATCGCTTCACACGTGCAGGTGAGCGCAAGCCCAGCGGCCGGCATCCGTTTGACCAGGCGTGCCAGGCCCATGCTATCGAACACCGCCTGATCAAGCCGGGAAAGCCGCAGACGAACGGCATGGTGGAACGCTTCAACGGCCGTATCAGCGACGTGCTTGCGACTCGGCGCTATACCTCAGGCGAGGACCTGGAGCAGACGCTCAAACGCTACACGTGGCTGTACAATCACCACATCCCGCAGAAGGCACTGCACCATCAATCACCAATTGCGGTAATGAAGGAATGGCAGGCCAAACGTCCAGAGCTATTTACCAAGCGGATGGTCAATCACACGGGACCCGACAGGTACTACGGAAAATCGTTCACCGATCGCTTCACGCGGGCAGGGGAGCGCACACCCAGTGGCCGCCATCCCTTCGATCAGGCGTGTCAGGCCCATGGTATCGAACACCGTCTGATCAAGCCTGGACGGCCGCATCAGCGACGTGCTAGCGACTCGGCGCTTATACCTAAGGCGAGTACCTGGAGCAGACGCTGAAACGCTACATGGTGGCTGTACAATTACCACATCCCGCAGAAGGCGCTGCACCATCAATCACCCATTGCAGTGATGAAGGAATGGGAGACCAAACGTCCTGAGTTATTTACCAAGCGGGTGTTTAATCACACGGGACCCGCCAAGTAAGGAGAAAACAGCCCACACCCTCAACGAACTAAAAGCCGGCACGTTGTGCCGGCTATAAAAACTAACAAAAGAAAATCATGGGCATTGAGTAGCGTAAGCAGCCGAAGCAGTAGTTGCGCAGCCCCAAATCCCACTATTACCAGTGAAAGTATAGGTTACAGTCTGGCCATCTATCAAATTACTAGCATCTTTAGCACCTGCAGTACCAGCAACATCAGCACCAAATTCATAAGCCAAGGTCACGCTCCCACCACTTGCGGTAGAATAAATACTTGAGTTGATATCATCTGGAATAGAACCATAAGCACCTTCTCGCTGAAGACCCAAACTTCCTATTGCACTAGACGCATCAAGCTTTCCAGACGCAAACAGTTCTTGAATTGTTACCTTCGAACCACCTAGCAATGAGTGTGCTTCAGCGAACTGGGATCTAGCTACATACTGTTGATATCTTGGTATGGCAATTGCAGCCAAAATACCAATAATAGCTACCACAATCATCAATTCGATCAGGGTAAAACCGCCCTGCCCGGTCTTCACGTATTTCTGCATGCCCTGTTTCTTCATGGCCCTGCCCCTTGCTCCTGTCCGCCGTGGCGCGTCTGGCGTATGCCTTCTTCTCGCCGCCCGTGCGGGTTCACGTTAGGTGGTCAGGATGAGCCGTCTCAGCCTTGCCCGGCCACCGGGTTCATCGGGCGTCATGCTGCCCGGTATGGGTTACATTAAGTTACGGTCTGCAACCCTGCAAGGGGTATTGTAGCTGAAAGGTGAGTGAGTAGCAGGAATTTCATACCAGCGTATGAGCCAAAGTGCGAGGAAAAGGTTGAATCCGCCTGGCGTGGCGCTGGGCGGGGGTAGGCCACAGGGGCTAGAATCAGCGCAGACGACGAACTCCTGCTGCACCTTGCCGCAACATCATGAGGCGCCATGAACGATTACCGTCCCCCATCCCCGGAAATGCCCCCGGCCACCCCTGAGCCAATGACCTCGCCGCTGCATGGCGCCACCCACCGCAGCGGGTTGCGTGGGCTTGCCCGGCGACTGGTTACTGACGGCCTGTTGGGCGAGGCGGCGGCGGTGCGAGCCGAAAGCGAGGCCCGTGAGTCTGAGCTGTCGCTGCTCGAACACCTGATCGAGGCGGGCATGGTTCCAGCACGCAAGGCCACGCTGACTGCCGCCTGGGAATATGGCCTTCCGATCATCGATCTGGATGCCATCCGCCTGGAGAGTCTTCCTCCGGCGGCGGACTACCCGGACAAGATCCTGCGCCGGCTGGGAGTACTGCCGCTGGTACGACACGGCCATCGGCTCACCGTGGCAGTCCCCTACCCCTCCACCCTGGCATTGCTGGACGAGCTACAGTTCGCCACCGGCCTTACGCCAGAAGGGGTACTGGCCCCAGTGGACCAGCTCGGCCCGGTGCTTGAAGGGTACCTGGCTCGAAACGAGCGCAGCATGCTCGATGAGCTAGCCGACGTCGACGACGCCGTGGGCCAGTTGGCCTATGACGAGGGGGTAGTTGACGCGACCGATGAACAGGCAGCAGTGGCCGCGGCTGGAGACGACGCGCCCATCGTCAAGTTCGTTAACAAGATCCTGTTGGACGCCATCCACCGCGGTGCCTCGGACATCCACTTCGAGCCCTACGAGACCAGCTACCGGGTGCGCTTTCGCATCGACGGCATCCTCCACGACGTGGCCCACCCGCCCTTCGCCATGCGCTCGCGTATCTCAGCGCGCCTCAAGGTGATGTCGCGGCTGGATATCTCGGAGCGCCGCCTACCCCAGGACGGTGCCATCAAGCTCAAGCTCTCCACCACCCGCTCAATCGACTTTCGTGTCAACTCGCTGCCCACAGTCTACGGCGAGAAGGTGGTGCTGCGAATCCTCGACCCCAGCTCGGCGCAGCTGGGCATCGAGCAGTTGGGCTTCACACCAGAACAGAAGGCGATGTATGAGGGTGTGCTCGACGATCCCCAGGGCATGATTCTTGTCACCGGCCCCACCGGTAGCGGTAAGACGGTGACCCTCTACACCGGCATTAACATCCTCAACCAAGTCGAGCGCAACATCTGCACCGCCGAGGATCCAGTAGAGATCAAGGTGCCAGGGGTCAACCAGGTTAACGTGTTGCCTAAGATCGGCCTGACCTTCGCCAGTGCCTTGCGCGCCTTCCTACGCCAGGACCCGGACGTAGTAATGGTCGGCGAGATCCGCGACCTGGAGACCGCCGAGATCGCCGTCAAGGCATCCCAGACTGGCCACCTGGTGCTTTCCACAGTGCACACCAACTCGGCGGCGGAGACCCTGACCCGCCTGGCCAATATGGGCGTGGCACCATTCAATATCGCCAGCTCGGTAAGCCTTATCATCGCTCAGCGCCTGGCACGTCGACTGTGCAAGCGTTGCAAACAGCCGGCGGACATACCCCGCGAGGTGTTGTTGCAACAAGGCTTCACGGAAGACGAAGTGGCCGACGCCACCATCTACGAGCCCGTGGGCTGTAAACATTGCACCCAAGGCTTCAAGGGCCGGGTAGGCATCTACGAGGTGGTGCCGATCAGCGACGACATGAGCCACCTGATCATGACCCAGGGGAACTCCCGAGACTTCGATACCCAGGCGCGCAAAGAAGGCCACCCGGACCTTCGTAGAAGCGGGCTCTTGAAGGTAATGCAGGGGCTGACCAGTCTAGCCGAGGTCAACCGGGTAACGAAGGACTAGCGCAAAGCGGCAAAGCGGCAAAGCGGCAAAGCGGCAAAGCGGCAAAGCGGCAAAGCGGCCAGGGTACGATAGTGCCTGAGACTGAACAATAACGACTCTCAGTGCGAATAACACCACAACGCAGGGACGGGACTATGAACATGGCAACGAAGCCCATGCGCAAGGCACAGAAGACCAAGCTCTACCGTTGGCGCTGGAGCGGCAAGGGACCCAATGGCCGCAAAGTGGGCGGGGAAATAATTGCCCCAAAGAAGGCCGAGGTAGAAAAGGTCCTGTCCGGCCAGAACATCATGGTCAAGCAGATCCGCCGCAAGAGCGGTTTCGGCGGCGGCATGGGCAAGATCAAGCCTCGCGACATCATGCTCTTTGCCCGACAGATGGCGACCATGATCCGCGCCGGTGTGCCGGTGCTGCAGGCCTTCCAGGTGGTGGCGGAGAGCCTAAAGAAGCCGGCCATGAGCGCCATGGTGCAGGAGCTGATGAACGATGTGGCGGCCGGTTCCAGCTTCTCGGAGGCCCTCAAGCGCCATCCCCAGCACTTTGACCGGCTTTTCGCCAATCTAGTGGAGGCCGGGGAACAGTCCGGCTCTCTGGACACCATGCTCGAGCGTGTAGCGACCTACAAGGAGAAGATCGAGTCGCTCAAGAGCCGTGTCAAGAAGGCACTCTGGTACCCAGCGGCGGTCATCGCGGTGGGCTTCGCCGTTACCGCCCTACTTCTGATCAAGGTGGTTCCGCAGTTCGAGAGCCTCTTTCACGGCTTCGGCGCCGAGCTACCTGCACCAACCCGTGTCACTATCGCCCTCTCAGAGTTCGCACAGCAATACTGGTGGTGGGGCTTATTGGGTACAGCAGGTTTCATCTTCTTCATCCGCAGCGGCATGAAGAAATCCGAGGCCTTCCGCTACAAGATGCATGCTTTGTCGCTGCGGATCCCGGTGATCGGCGACATTCTCGACAAGTCCTCGGTGGCTCGCTATTCGCGGACGCTGGCTACCACATTCGGCGCCGGCGTACCGCTGGTGGAGGCGCTGGAGACTGCCGAAGGCGCGGCGGGCAACATGGTCTACGAACGTGCCATCGCCCAGATCCGCGAGGACGTGGCCACCGGCCAGCAGCTCAACTTCGCCATGCGTCTCACCGAGCAATTCCCGGCACTGGCAGTGCAGATGGTAGGGATCGGCGAGGAGGCTGGCTCACTGGACGCCATGCTCAACCGCGTAGCGGATTACTACGAGGAAGAGGTCGACAACAAGGTCGATACCCTCACTTCGCTGCTCGAACCATTCATCATCGTGGTGCTCGGCGTGTTGGTCGGCGGCCTGGTGATTTCCATGTACCTGCCAATCTTCGAGCTGGGTAGCGTGATCGGGTAAAGCCACCAGGAGGACAGACAACCGTCGTCCTGGGGACTTATCAATCGTCCACGTCTGGATCTAAGGAACCACTGATCAATTCGTCTCTGAGTAGCTGAAGGGCTCAGAGTGGTCCAATCAACACGTCAGCGATCCTTTTCTGACCACCTCAGGTGGTCTGTTTTCCCTGGCAGCCGGGGTAACCGGCTGCCAGGCCAGATTCAAGGCGCACTGGCCCCGTTAACTCGGCCCTTGCATCGTGTCGACAGCACCAGATTGGCCAGCCCGAACAGGCTGAAGAGTTGCGCCTGGTTCTTGGCCAGCCCCTTGTAACGCACCTTCCGGTAGCCGAAAAGGTTCTTGATGACATGAAACGGGTGCTCGACCTTGGCACGGATGCTGGCCTTGGCCTTCTCGATCGCCAGCAGCAGCGTTTTCATCAGGCTGTCATCCATCTTCTTGATGGCGCCACGCTTGGCGGCAACACAGCACCGGGAATCCGGGGCATCCTTCTCTTCGTCGAGATGCTTCCACATACCGGTGTAGCCCGCGTCGCCGTATACCTGCTTGTCATCGTCCCGGACCAACTGGCCCGCCATGGTGACATCGGCGACGTTGGCCGAGGTAGCGGCGACGCTGTGGGTCAGTCCGGTGACCGCATCGACGCCGATGTGGGCCTTCAGGCCGAAATACCACTGGTTGCCCTTCCTGGTCTGCTTCATCTCCGGATCGCGTTGCTTGGCCTTGTTCTTGGTAGAGGGCGCGGCCGCCACGATGGTCGCGTCGACGATGGTGCCCTCGCGCATGAACAGACCTTTCTCGGCCAGATGGGCGTTGATCTCCTCGAAGATCCGCTGGGTCAGGGCATGCTTCTCCAGCAGATGACGGAAGCGCAGCAGTGTGGTCGCGTCCGGCACGCTCTCGATGGCCAGATCGATACCCACGAAGTCGCGCATCGCCTGACTGTCGTAGATGGCATCCTCCAGCGCCTCATCGGCCAGCGCATACCACTGCTGGAGGAAGTAGATCCGCAGCATGCGCTCCAGGCCGATGGGAGGCCGGCCGCGCTTGCCCACCGCGTTCGGGAAGTAGGACGGCGACAGCGCATCGATCAGCCGTTGCCACGGCACCAGGGCCTCCATCTGGGACAGGAATCGCTCTCGACGGGTAACCTTCTTCTTGTTCTGGTGCTCTGCCTGGGCGAACGAGATCTGCTTCATCGGATGGCTCTGTCAGACGGTGGTGGGATGGTCAGATTCTACCCCGGCGGAGCCAATCAGGCAGCTGCGCCGGGATTTGTGCAGCGTTTCCCTAATGCCGCAGTTACGGGCAGGAATCCGCAACGGCAGCCCCAAAGGACTCAGTCGGCACGCTGATCATTGAGCCAATACAACAGCGGTACCAAGTAAAGAGCGATAGTTCAGCAGGTACAGGGCGTTCAGGGTCACCAGCATGGCGCCGTCGGTGTCCGCCTTCACGGCGATCCACATGTCGGTGATGCCCAGCGCCGTGCTGACCAGGAAGATGGCGTGGAGGCTCAGCGGCAGAGCAACGTTGGTCTTGACGTTGCGCAGCGTTGCCCGGGACAGGTCAATCAACTCGGCGACGCTTATGATGCGGTTCTTGAGCAGGGCCGTATCCGCGGTCTCCAGCGCCACGTCGGTGCCACCGCCTATGACGATGACGACGTCGGCCGCCGCCAGGGCCGGGGCGTCGTTGATCCCGTCACCCACCTTGCCGACCGGTCCGCGTCCGATGGCCTGCCATTCCTGCACGTATCACGCGGGACCCGACATAGGGAAAGGCCATGGATGCTAGCCCAAGATGCCTGAGTCCATAGCACATTTGCTCCATCTTTTGGGATCAGATGATGAATCGTATCCCCCCATACCATATTTCACCCAGCTTTTGTGAAAGTGCGGCCGACGGCAGACTCACGCGCAGATGCGTCCCATAACATATTTCATCCACTTTTTGGGAATTGGAGGGTTCAGCCAGCTTCCCTATTCACCAAGGTGTTTGTTGTACCGTGGATGTGCCACATCGAAACTAGGAGAAAACGATGAGCACATTCACCTACCACCACTACTCCCCTTTCAACAAGAAGTATCTCCGTGTTGCAAAGAAGCAGCTCGGCTTCCCCAAAAAAGCTCCGGTGGAACGGGAAGTGATGAGCCTTATACTTGATGACCCGCAGATTCTCTATTCGATCAATTCAGAAATATTTATGCTCGAGTGGTTCCATGAGAAGACTGGCCACGTGATCATCCCCTCTCCCTCCGTTTCCGTACGGGTAAGTAATTTTGAAGCTGCACCATCCCTCAAGGGCGCATGGCGTTGGCCAGTTGAATTCACCACGGTTTCACTCCCGCATGGCCTTACATTCGGCGGCCATCAAGTCGAAGGGATATTGGTAGGTTGGCTGAAATCTTCAGATATTGCAGACTACAAGAACGAACTGCTCCGCCACCACAATGTTGAGAAATGGTCTGAGCCATTGGAAGACCGAGATTGGCGCCTCATTGTGGCAATCCCTAATCCCGTGGAAGAAAATCCAGTCCACCATCCAACAATGCTGCTAACGTCGTTAACATCCTCGGAAATCAATTATTTCATGGAAAGCGACGTATTGGCTCCCTTGGAAGGCTGGGCAGACCCACTGGAAGATGAGGAGTATGTTATCCTTCGCGCGGCCGCAAAGTATGTTATTTCGATGGGCACCTACATGACATCGCATCCAGATGCAATAAAAATGGAAAAGCCGAAATGGCTGAAGAACAGGGATAAAAATAATAAAAACAAAAAGTGGCTGACGGTAGAGGACCATTTAGCGCGATAACAGAAGTAGGGCCGCTTCTCGTAAGGGGACCGGCCCGTTCCCGATGTAAAACAGCCAGCATCAAAAAACTCGACCATCCAGGACCCCGCACCTACACATACTGATTCGCTTGGAACTGCAGGCCGCCATCCGCGCAGCCAAATCAAAAGCACATTGAGCTTTCATCTTGAGGCTCCATGACACTGCTACCTCGCACGGCAGTAACACTTGGCGCTTCATCGAAGCGACGCCGGTAGGCTCGGGTGAAGTGCGCCGGCTGGGTAAAGCCGGTGGCCAGGGCCGCCTCGGTCACGAGACAGCGGCTATCCGCCAGCAGTTGGCGTGCACGGTCGAGACGCATCCCCAGATAGCACTGCTGCGGGGTCTCCCCGAAATGGCGCTGGAACAGTCGCGTCAACTGACGCTGAGACTGCCCCACCAGCAGGCACACCTCGGGGATCGGCAGCGCCTGGGCCAGGTTGGCCTCCATCACGGCCAGCGTCCGCACCACGCTGCGTGGTAGTTCCCGATACCGGTGTTGCTGACTGCCGCCACCATCGCCTCGCGCCCTTTCATGGACCAGCTGCCGCCCCACGGCATCGGCCAAGGCCGGCCCGTATGCTCGCTCTATCCACTCCAGCATCATGTCGATGCTCGCCGCCCCACCCGAGCCCGTCAGCCGCGTGGTATCGAATTCAAAGCGCGCTGGACTGATGTCCAACTCGGGGAACTCGAGACGAAAAGCCGGCACGCTCTCCCAGTGCAGTGCCACCCGGTGCCCCTCCAGCACTCCCGCCCTCGCCAGGATGAAGGGGGCAGTGTCCAGCCCACCCAGCCAGCCGCCATGGGCAGCGATGCGCCGCAGCACCGCGCGGTCCTGAAAGCGAACCGTTGCCTCCGCCTCGTAGGAGGAGACGACCATCAGGCGCGTTATGTCCTCAAGCGACTCCAGCGCGCCGTCCACGTCGATGCGCACGCCATTGCTGGCCACCACCGCTTCACCGTCCGCCGAGAGTAGCCGCCAGGCGAAGAGATCACGGCCGAAGCGATTGGCCACACGCAGCGGCTCGAGCAGGCAGAACAGGGTCAGCATGGAGAAACGCGGCACCAGCCATACGTTGAGGGTATGTTCGGCCTGCTCCGGCGTCAGCAGCGGTGGGGAATCGGGGCGTGGATAGGGCCACGCCGTTTCTGGAAAGTCTGCCATGGCGAACAGACTCAAGCCTGTGGCCAATTTAATCAAGTGATACCCGGCAGCGCCGGTTATGGTGGAACGCGACCCCGTAGCACAGTCCGTGGAGACGCCGCCATGACACACGTCACGCCCCTGGCCAATCGCCGACGCCTGGCCATCGAACACCACGGCCAGCGTGGTGAATTCGCTGCCCTGTGGCTGCGCGAACGAAGCCCGGATGCCAAGACCCTGGACCCGCGCACCGGCCAGCGCCTGATCGAGGCCGCCGAGCTGCCGCTGGACCTGAGCATCGAGTCCGCCGAGGTGGCGGAAGACCAGCTTCGCCTGTGCTTCAGCGACGGTCATTGCACCGCTTTCGACCTCGCGGCGCTGTTCGACGATCAGGCCAGCGATCCGCCCCGGAAACTCTGGGATGCAGCCGGCGCACCGCGCCCCGAGGCCGACTTCAGCGCTGCCCTCGAGGACGACCAGGCGCTGTCGGAAATGCTCGAGGCACTGCATCGCGATGGCTTCGTGATCGTCTCCGGGGTTCCCATCGAGACGGACGGCATGCAGCCATTGATCGACCGTATCGGTCCGCTACGGCGCACCAACTGGGGGGGCATCGCCGACGTCAAGTCGGTGGCCGATGCCTACGACCTGACCATGACCCAACGGGGCCTGGAGCCGCACACGGACAACCCCTACCGCGACCCCATTCCCGGCTACATCTGGCTGCACTGCCTCACCAATGCCGCCGAGGGCGGTGACAGCACCCTGGCCGATGGCTTCATGGCGGCCCGGCTGCTGCGCGAGCGAGATCCCGCTGCCTACGCTTGCCTGACCCGGGTCACCCCCGGCTTCCGCTATCGCGACGCTGACACCCACCTGGAGAGCGAGGGGCCACTGATCGAGCTGGACAGCCACGGCGAGCCGGTTCGCGTGCGCTACTCCAACCGCACCGAGAGAGTTCCGGCCCTGCCCGCCGAAGAGCTTGAAACGTTCTACGCCGCTCGCCGGGCCTTCTATCAGCTGATCACAGGCCAAGAACTGACCCTGCAACTCAAGCTCGACCCGGGCCAGATGTTGATCATGGATAACTATCGGCTGCTGCACGGTCGCCGCGCTTTCCAGCTCGCCGATGGCGTTCGCCATCTGCGTCAGGGCTACGTCGACCGCGACAGCACGGCCAGCCGCCGCCGCGTGCTGCGAAAGCAACTCGCCACTTCCCAAGCCCAAGGAGTCCCTGCATGAATCAGGCCCGCTTCCGCCACTTTGGCGAGGCCCAGCGCGACGACTGGGCACTGATCGATGACCGTTTCCGCGACTATGTCGCCGATGCGCCGCGCCGGGTGCTCGACCACCTTCACCGCCTGGCCGGCGACCACCACGGCTATCCGGTAGATCGCTACGAGCACAGCCTGCAGACGGCGACCCGGGCGCTGCGCGACGGCGCCGACGAGGAGATGATCGTCTGCGCGCTGTTGCATGATATCGGCGACGACCTGGCGCCGGCCAACCATGCCGAGATTGCTGCGGCCATCCTCGAGCCCTTCGTCGATCCGCTCAACGCCTGGATGATTCGCCATCACGAGCTCTTCCAGGGCTATCACTACCGCCACTTCTTCGGCCAGGATCCCCACGCCCGCGAGCAGTACCGCGACCATCCGGCCTACGAACGCACCGTGCGCTTCTGCGACCACTGGGACCAGGCCAGCTTCGACCCCGACTACGACACCCTCCCCCTCGAGCACTTCGTGCCCATGGTGGAGAAGGTGCTGGGACGCACACCCCGCGGCGGGCTGCCCAAGCCGCTCCCCGAGGAGGCACTGCGATGAGCCGGACCTGCGCCCAACAGCTGCTGCGCCTGCTGGAAGCCTATGGCGTGGATACCGCTTTCGGCATCCCCGGGGTACACACCATCGAGCTCTACCGCGCGCTGGGCGACAGCGCGCTCCGCCATGTCACCCCACGCCACGAGCAGGGTGCCGGTTTCATGGCCGACGGCTACGCCCGGGCCAGCGGCCGGCCGGCGGCCTGCTTCATCATCACCGGCCCCGGCATGACCAATATCGCCACCGCCATGGGCCAGGCACTGGCCGATTCGGTGCCGATGCTGGTGATCTCCAGCGTCAACCGCCGCGACACCCTGGGGCGCGGTCAGGGGCGCCTGCACGAACTGCCCAGCCAACAACAGACTCTGGCAGGCGTCAGCGTCTTCAGCCACACCCTGCATGACCCGGCGGCGCTGCCGGAGATCCTGGCCCGCGCCTTCGCGATCTTCCGTGGCGCACGCCCCGGGCCGGTGCATATCGAGATTCCGATCGACCTGTTCGATGCCCCGGTCCCCGAGTCTGCGCCGCGCCCGATCGAGGTATTTCCCCCGGCACCCGCCCCGGCCGCCATTGCGCGTGCCGCCGAATGGCTCACCAGCGCCGAGCGCCCCCTGCTGCTGCTGGGCGGGGGCTGCGTGGCCGCCCCCGACGCCGCCCGCGAACTGGTGGAGCGCCTGCAGGCCCCGACGCTAACTACCATCAATGCCAAGGGCGTGCTGGGCCGGGATCACCCCCAGGATCTGGGGGCCACCGCCAGCCTGCCCGCCTCACGCCGACTGGCGGCCGAAGCTGACGTCATCCTGGCCCTGGGTACCGAGCTTGGCGAGACCGACTATGACCTGGTGTTCGACGAGGGCTTCCGCCTTACCGGGCGGCTGATCCGGGTGGACATCGACCCCCAGCAACTGGGCCGCAACCACGCCGCCGATCTGGCCCTGGTGGCCGACGCCGGCGAGACCCTGACCGCTCTGATACGGGCGCTGCCCGACGCTCGCGCCGACGATGGTCGTGCCGCGGCGGTTCGCCGTGAGCTGGCCCTGGCCGAGGACCCCGAGCTGGCCCCCTATGTGCCGCTCTACGCCACCCTGCAAGCAACCCTGCCCGACGCGATCCTGGTCGGTGACTCCACCGGGCCGGTTTACGCCGGCAACTTTCTCGCCTCTTTGCCCGCGCCACGTCGCTGGTTCAATGCCGCCACGGGCTACGGCACCTTGGGCTATGGCCTGCCCGCCTCCCTGGGCGCCGCCCTCGCCTGTCCGGAGCGTCCCATCGTGGCACTGGTCGGCGACGGTGGCCTGCAGTTCGTGATCGGCGAGCTGGCGACTGCCCGCGACCTCGACCAGCCCGTGGCGGTGGTGATCTGGAACAACCAGGGCTACGACGAGATTCGCCGCTACATGGCCATGCACGAGGTGCCCCAGCTTGGCGTCGACCTGACGGCGCCTGATTTCGCCGACCTGGCCGCCGCCTATGCCTGCCGCTACCGGCAGGTGGACGACCCGGCAACCCTCGGCGACGCCCTGGGGCAGCTGGGCGCGGCGCGCTCACCGCTGCTCATCGAGGTGGATGCCGAGGCCTGGATGGCAGCCACTCGATAACCGCGACCGACAACCCACCAACAAGGATCCCCGACATGCGTAGACCCGCCCTCCTGACCACCCTGGCTCTTTCCAGTCTGCTGCCGCTCGGCGCCCAGGCGTCGCAGGATGCCAACGACGAGCTGCGCCTGGTGGTACCTCCCTGGCCGGGAGTAACCGTCAAGTCGGAAATTTTCGCCCAGCTGGCCGAACCGCTGGGCTACCAAGTCGAGGCCCTGGAGATCAGCTCAACGGTGGGGTACCAGACCCTGCAGAGCGGCGAGAGCGACGCCTTCCTGGCCGGCTGGCTGCCTTCCCAGCAGAAAAGCTACGACGCCGCCATGGAGCAGGGCAACATCGTCGATCTGGGCAACAACGTCACCGGGGCCCGCATGGGCTTCGCGGTACCGGGCTATGTCCATGATGCCGGCGTCACCCACGCCGAACAGCTGGCCGACCCGGACATTCGCGAGCGCTTCGGTGCCGAGATCTACTCCATCGAGAGTGGCTCCACGGTCAGCGACCACCTCCACGGTGCCGTCGAGGCCGACACCTACGGGCTCGGCGACTGGACCCTGCGGGAGTCCTCGACGCCGGGGATGCTGGCCGAGGTGGATGCCGCCAAGCGCGATGAGCGCTGGATCCTCTTCTACGGCTGGACGCCCCACTGGATGGCGCCGGTGCATGACATGGAGATCCTCGACGATCCGGCGGGGGTATTCGGCGAAGACAATGGCCGCAGTGACGTGCGCACCATCGTGGCCCGTGACTACCACGAGGCCCACCCCAACATGGCCCGCCTGCTGGATCAGTTTGAACTGACCGCCGACGAACAGAGCGCGTTCATCCAGGCATACAGCCTTGAGGAAGGCGAACTGGAGAGCGTCGCCCGCGAGTGGCTGCAGGCCCATCCCGAGCGGGTGGCGAGCTTCATCGACGGCGTCAACACCCGTGATGGCGAGCCTGGCCTGGCGGCGGTTCGCGCCAGCCTGAAGTGATGCCTACCGGGCCGGCGGAACGCCGGCCTCAGCGCTTCCGACAGTGAGGAATGCCATGCGCTATTCACGACTGACCGACCGCATCGCCGGCGAAGGGGCTGCGGCCTGGGATATCCACTACCGCGCCCTGGACCGTCAAGCCGCCGGCGAGGAGATCACGGTGCTCTCGGTGGGCGACCCCGACTTCAACACCCCGGCGCCCATCGTGGAGAGCGCCGTCGCCAGCCTGCGCGGCGGCGCCACCCACTACCCCGACGTGCAGGGCAAACTGGCGCTCCGCCAGGCCATTTCCGCCGACTATCGCCGTCAGGGCCTCGAGGTGGGAGCTGACAATGTCATTGTCATGGCCGGCGCCCAGTGCGGTCTCTATGCCGCCGCCCAGTGCCTGCTCGACCCCGGCGACGAAGTACTGGTACCCGAGCCCGGCTATGTCACCTACGAGGCGGTACTGCGCGCCACCGGTGCCGAACTGGTGCAGGTGCCGCTGCGCGGCGAGGCGGACTTCCGCCTGGAGCCGATGGCCCTGGAGGCGGCTATCACCCCGCGCACCCGGGCCATCCTGCTCAATAGCCCCCACAACCCGACAGGGCAGCTGATCGACGCGGCGACATGGGAGGCCATCGCCGAGCTGTGCCGGCGTCACGACCTGTGGCTGATCTCCGACGAGGTCTATGCAGAGCTGATCTTCGAGGGCGAGCACCTCTGCCCCGCCACGCTGGCTGGCATGGCCGAGCGCAGCGTGGTGATCAGCAGCCTCTCGAAGTCCCATGCCATGACCGGCTGGCGTCTGGGCTGGATAGTGGGCCCCGAACCGCTGATCCACCATCTGACCCACCTGGCGCTCTGCATGCTCTATGGCTGCCCGGACTTCATCCAGGACGCCGCCTGCGCCGCTCTCGAGGCACCTCCCGCCGAGCTCGGTGCGATGCGCGAGGTTTACCGGGCACGCCGCGACACGGTCTGTGAGGCGCTCGCTGAGAGCCCAGCGGTCATGGCGATCCGCCCGCCGGCGGGAATGTTCCTGATGGTGGATATTCGTGCGACCGGCCTCTCTTCGCAGGCCTTCGCCGATCGCCTGCTCGATGAGGAAGGTATCTCGGTGCTCTCCGGCGAGGCCTTCGGGCCCTCGGCGGCGGGCTTCGTGCGCCTCAGCCTTACCGTGGAGGCCGAGCGCCTGGCCGCGGCCAGCCACCGCCTGGCGGCCTGCGCCGAACGTGCTCGTGCCGAACTGTCACCCACCCAGGCCTCGGAGGCCTCTTGCCTATGACATCATCGCTAGAGCGCTCCCCCTGTCCGCAGGCCGCCACCGCCCCAGCGGTGGTAGCCGACCACCTGATCAAGCAGTTTGGCGATCTGGAGGTGCTCAAGGGCGTCTCCCTCGAGGTTCCCGAAGGCACCGTCACGTCCATCATCGGCGCCAGCGGCTCCGGCAAGAGCACCCTGCTGCGCTGCATGAACCTGCTGGAAAGGCCCGACCAGGGCGAGCTGGCGATTGCGGATGAGGCGATTCGTTTCGCCCGCAATCCCCAGGGCGACATCATCGGTCTGGACCGGCGCCAGCTGCAGCGGCTGCGCGCCAAGGTCACCATGGTTTTCCAGCAGTTCAATCTTTGGCCCCACCTGACCGTGCTGGGCAACGTCATCGAGGCCCCCATGCGCGTTAAGGGGCTCTCCCGCAAGCGCGCCACCGCGCTGGGTGAGCATTACCTGGAGCGGGTGGGCATGGCCGACCGACGCGACGCCTACCCGGCCTTCCTCTCCGGCGGCCAACAGCAGCGCGTGGCCATCGCCCGGGCGCTGGCCATGGAGCCGCGGCTGCTGCTCTTCGACGAACCCACCTCGGCGCTGGACCCGGAACGGGTCAACGAAGTGCTCGGAGTGATCCGCGGCCTCGCCGACGAGGGCCGCACCATGCTGCTGGTCACCCACGAGATGCACTTTGCCCGAGAGGTCTCCGACCAGCTGGTCTATCTCGACCAGGGGCGCATCGCCGCCTCGGGCACCCCGGATGACGTCTTCGATGATCCCCGCTGCCGCCAGTTCATGGCACCGGCAGCCTGAACGCTCCACCAACCACAACGACAGGAGAAGTCGATGAAATTCCCGATGATGATTGCCACCGCGGTAACCGCCCTGGGCCTTGGCCAGACTGCCCAGGCCAGTGATCCCCTCCAGGTGGGCATCTCCGGCGAACCCTATCCGCCCTTCACCTACAAGGCCGCCAGCGGTGACTGGACCGGCTTCGAGGTGGAACTGGCTCACGCGATCTGCGCGGCCATGGAGCGCGAGTGCGAGATCGCGCCCACTGGCTGGAGCGGCATTATCCCCTCGCTCAAGGCCGGCCGCATCGACATGATCATGAATTCCATGTCGATCACCGAGAAGCGCCAGCGGGTCATCGACTTCACCCGCCCCTACTACTTCACCCCGGGCTCCTACGTGGCGGCCAGCGAGCGCGACCTCGACATCCCCGACGGCCTGGACGGCCTGGTGATGGGCGTACAGAGCGCGACCACCAACGCCACCTATGCCCGGCGTGAACTGCGCGACAGCGGCGTGGACATCCGCCTTTACGACCAGGCAGAGCAGGTCAACAACGACCTGCTGGCCGGGCGCCTGGACGTGATCCTGGCCGACGAGATCGCCATGGTGCAGTTCCTCGAGCGCGACGAGGCCGAAGGTTTCGAGATCAAGGCCACCGCCCCGCAACACGCGGCCTATGGCGAGGGTATCGGGATCGGTCTGCGCCAGGAAGACGACGCCCTGGAAGCCGACCTCAACGAGGCGGTCGCCGCGGTGATCGAGGACGGCACCTGTGCCAGCCTTTCCAAGGAGTACCTGGGCACCGACGTCTGCGTCTACGACTGAGCCCCAGCCGCCAGTCATCGCACCCCCCGACGCTTCCGGCGTCGGGGGCGCTTCGTCCTGTGACCAAGGAAAGACTCGACCATGACTGCCATGACACCGGAGGGGCTCGGCGACTGGGCCGGGCCCATCCTGAGCGGCGCCCTGACCACGTTGCAGATCGCCGTGCTGGCCTACGCCATCGGCCTGGTGCTGGGGTTGCTGGGGGCCGGCGCCAAGCTCAGCCCCTGGGCGCCCTTACGTGGCGTGGCCACCGCCTACTCGACGCTGATCCGGGCGGTACCCGAGCTGCTGCTGATCATTCTGCTCTACTATGCCGGTCCCCAGGCGCTGGATGCCTTGCTGGCACGCCTGGGAATCGCCGGCGCCGTGCAGATCACCGGCTTCGCCACTGCCGTGGGCGTGCTGGCCTTCGTCCAGGGGGCCTACATGACCGAGGTGTTCCGCGGCGCCATCCTGGCCATCCCGCTGGGCCAGCTGGAGGCCGCGGACGCCTTCGGCTTCTCTCGCTGGACCCGTTTTCATCGCTTCATATTGCCGGCCATGTTGCCCAACGCCCTGCCGGGCATGTCCAACCTGTGGCTGATCCTGATCAAGGACACCGCCCTGATCAGCGTGATCGGCTTCAATGAACTGTTCTTTACCATCCAGCAAGCCGCCGCCAGCAGCCGCGCCTACTTCCTCTTCTATGCCGCCGCCGGCGTCATCTACCTGCTGATGACCCTGACCTCCACGGCGCTATTCGCCCGCCTCGAGCGCTATGTGCGCCGTGGCCAACCCACGGAGGCCTGAGATGGACTTTTCCTGGCTGAGCGATCCCTTCTATCAGGGCTACCTGTGGGAAGGCTTCGTCAATACCCTGTGGCTGCTGCTGGTCTCTTCAGTGGGCGGTCTGATCCTCGCCGTGGGGGTGGCCCTGGCCCGACTTCGCGGTCCGCGTCCTCTCGTCTGGCTGGCCTGGGCCTTCACGACCGTGATCCGTGGCACCCCGCTGCTCGTGCAACTGTTCTTCTTCTACTACGGGGTGGGACGTCTGCTGGAGGGGGTGCCGGGCATGCGTGACAGCGTCTTCTGGCCGCTGCTGCGTGACCCCTTCTTCTTCGGCGCCCTGACCTTCATCCTCAGTGTCGGCGCCTACTCCGGCGAGGTGATCCGTGGCGCCATGCAGAGCGTGCCTCGCGGCGAGCTGGAGGCCGGACGCGCCTTCGGTCTCTCCGGTTTCCAGGTGCTCTATCGGTTGTGGCTGCCACGGGCCATCCAGCTTTGCCTGCCGACGCTGACCGGCGAGATGATCCTGCTGCTCAAGTCGGTCCCCCTGGTCTCCACCATCGCCCTGATGGACCTGCTGCAGGCGGCCAATATCATTCGCGACGAGACCTTTCTGGTCTACGAGCCCCTGCTGCTGATCGCCGGCATCTACCTGGCCACCACCATCGTGCTGACCCTGCTGCTGCGCCTGGTGGAACTGAACTTCCCCGGCATGCGCCCGACCCGGCGCCGCTGGTTGCCCATTCGCTGAGCACGACGAGGCCTTATGCACGTATTGACCAAGCAGTTTATCGACAATGCCTGGGTAGCCAGCCGCGCCGAGGCTCGTCTCCCGGTGCTGGACCCATTTCGCGAGGCGGTGATCGGTGAGGTGACCCGCGGCGACCCGTTGGATGTCGATGCGGCGGTGGCGGCCGCACGCCGCGCCTTGCCCGACTGGCGCGATACCCCAGAAGCCCGACGCGGCGAGCACCTGGACGCCATCGCCGCGGGGCTCGAGGCACGCCGCGAGGGCCTGGCCGAACTGTCGAGTCGCAACAACGGCAAGCCCCTGGCCGAGGCCCACCAGGACCTGGACGACGCCATCGCCTGCTATCGCTACTACGCCACCCAGGCCCGGGCTCTGGGCGAGCGCCAGGGCCAGACCGATGCGAGCGGCATCGAGGGACTTTCGGCACGCCGTTACTGGGATCCCGTCGGCGTGGTGGGGCTGATCACCCCCTGGAACTTTCCCCTGGTCAGCAGCGCCTGGAAGCTGGCTCCAGCGCTCGCCGCCGGCTGCACGGTGGTGTTCAAGCCCTCTGAGGTCACGCCCCTGCCAGAGCGGGTGCTGGCGGAGGTCGTGATGGAGGCAAGGCTGCCCCCGGGGGTGGTCAACCTGCTGCACGGCGACGGCGAAGGAATCGGCGCCCCCTTGAGCCGCCACCCTGGCATCGACAAGCTCTCCTTCACCGGCAGCAATCCGGTGGGCGAGAAGGTGATGCACGCCGCCGCCAGCGGGGTGCTGCCCGTCTCCCTGGAGTTGGGCGGCAAGTCGCCGATCCTGGTCACTGAAGATGCCGACCTGGAACTCGCCCGCGACCTGGTGATGGCCGGCATCTGCTACAACGCCGGCCAGATGTGCTCCGCCACCAGCCGGCTACTGGTGCACGAGCGGCTGGCGGATGACCTGTATGCGGCCATCGACGCCGCCATGGGTGCACTGCGTCCGGGCAACCCCCTGGCCGAGGGGGCGGATATGGGGCCGCTGGTCAGCGCCACGCAGCGCGATCGGGTACGGGGCTATCTGGACATCGCCGACCGGGAGGGTCTGCATAGCAAGACGTCCACCCCCGCCCTGCCCGAGCATGGGTTCTTCGTGGCGCCGCGTCTCTACCGTGACGTGCCGCCCAGCAGCCGGTTATGGCGAGAGGAGATCTTTGGGCCAGTCCTGTGTGCACGGCGGGTCGCCGACGACGAGGAAGCCATCGCCCTGGCCAATGATAGCGATTTCGGTCTGGCGGCCACCGTGGTGGCCGGTGACCCTGACCGCGCCGAGGCCATCGCACGGCGTCTGGAGGTGGGCAACGTCTGGTGCAACTGCGACCAGGTAGCCCCGCCCCACTCTAGCTGGGGCGGCATGAAGCGCAGCGGCATCGGACGCGAACTTGGACAGGCAGGACTCGACGCCTATCTCGAGCCCAAGCGTATCACCCGCCCCTGACTACCTGAAGCGCCGCACTCGATCATAAATACGGCAACCCTGACTGCCTCTCCGCTCCTCACGCCCCTAGCGTACAGGCTCGCCCGAGTCTAAGTGGTGGGGTGGGTACCATCCGGTTGCCTCTCACTGTACTGCGAGGCATTCGGCCTAGGTACCTGCCGAGCTCATACCCCAGCGCCCCCCCTTCCCCGCCCCCCGGCACATCTCACCGCATCGAGCATGGCGGCAGCTGCTGGCACTCCCGGGATTTCTCTCAAGAAAAAATTTGACCAAATGGAAAAATATGGTCTAGTGTCTTATTTACCGTTTGGTAAAAAATGCCACACACCAAACAATTGAAGCGCACAACAAAAACAGGAGCGCACACCCATGCTGACTCGCTCAGAAGCCTTGGCGCTTGAGACGGCGTCACCTCACGAGCTCAAGAAACATTCCGAACGTGCTGCTCAGTTGCGTGATGCGCACTGGGGAAAGACCTTAACTTACTCGCGCAAGGTTTTTGTTCCGCTCACTAACATGTGCCGCGATGACTGCGGTTACTGCACCTTCGTCAAGAAGCCGGGATCACCCGATGCCAGGATCATGACTCCCGACGAGGTCATGGCCGTGGTCAAGGAAGGCGAACGGCTGGGTTGCAAGGAAGTACTTTTCAGTCTCGGAGAGAAGCCGGAATTGCGCTACCCGGAGGCCCGCGAGGCCCTGGGACGCCTGGGCCACGAGAGCATGATCGATTACCTGATCGAGATGTGCCGACGCGTGCTCGAAGAGACCTCGATGCTTCCCCATGTCAATGCCGGCACCCTCTCCGACGAGGAGATCGCTCGCCTGAAGCCAGTCAGCGTCAGCATGGGCATGATGCTGGAAAACATCAGCCGTCGACTGCTGCAGCGGGGGCAGGCCCACTACGCATGTCCTGACAAGGTGCCGGTTCAACGACTGCGCACCCTAGAGCGCGCCGGACACCATGGTATTCCCTTCACTACCGGCATCCTCATCGGCATTGGCGAGACTTGGGAGGAGCGTGTCGACAGCCTGATGGCCATCAACGCTCAGCATCGCCATTACAGCCATATTCAAGAAGTCATCGTTCAGAATTTCCGTGCAAAACCGGGCACCGCCATGGCCAACCACCCGGAGCCTGACTTGAATGACATGGTCCGAACCCTGGTTCTGGCGCGCCTGCTGCTGGATCCCTCGATTAGTCTGCAGGCCCCACCCAACCTGGAGTCGCGCTTCGCGGCCTATATCGGCGCTGGTATCAATGACTGGGGGGGTATCTCCCCGGTGACCATCGACCATATCAATCCGGAGCGGGCCTGGCCCCAGATTGATGCACTGCGGCAAGCCACTGCTCGCTGCGGATACGACCTCGAGGAGCGACTGGCGATCTATCCGCGCTACCTGGCGTTTCCGGAACACTTCCTCACCGCCCCACTAGCTGCTCGGCTTGATGACATCAAGCGCGATGATGGTCTGGCACTGCAACAGTGCATCTAAGACCCCGCCTTCAACAGGAGCTACCCCATGCAGACAACAACAACTCAACTCCATATGTTCGGTCGCCAGCCTGCTGAGTTGGCCAGCCACAAAGTAAGTAGAAGGACCCGGCAGCTGCTGGAGAGCGTCCTGTCAGGCCATGAGCTCAGTGAGACCGATGCCATTCACCTCTTCCAAGTCGAGGGAGCCGACCTGGATGCCCTGACGGCCACCGCCAACGAGGTTCGCCGTCGTCGGGTAGGCGACGATGCCACTTTCGTCATCACCCGCAACATCAACTACACCAATGTCTGTTATATGGGCTGTCGCTTCTGCAACTTCGCCAAGCGCAAGGATGATCCCGAGGCAGAGTTCTTCGATCTCGACGAGATCGTGCGCCGGGCTCAGGAAGCTTGGGACAAGGGTGCCACTGAGGTGTGTATTCAGGGGGGGCTACATCCGAACATCCCTGGCCACTTCTATCGGGATATGCTCAAGGCCATCAAGGCGGTCCTCCCGGATATGCATATCCACGCTTTCTCACCCTTCGAGATCTGGTTCGGTGCCAACAAGAGCCGCCTCTCTTACCGCGACTTTATCCGCGACCTGGTAGACAACGGTCTAGGCTCCATGCCCGGCACCGCGGCCGAGATCCTCGATACCGAGGTGCGCAAGCAGCTGACCCGCGACAAGCTGACCACAGACCAGTGGGTGGAGATCATCACCACGGCTCACGAGGAAGGACTGCCGACCACTTCGACTATTATGTACGGCCATATCGATGGCCCCGAGCACTGGGCCGCACATATCGCCCTGCTCCGCGATATTCAGAAGCGCACTGGTGGGTTCACCGAGTTCGTGCCGCTGGGATTTGTGCACTACAAGACACCACTCTTCCTCGAGCACGAGGGCGTTCGTCCGGGCCCTACACGACTCGAGCATATCCGCATGCATGCCGTGGCACGCCTGATGCTGGACGGCTGGATCGACAACATTCAGGCCTCCTGGGTGAAGTTGGGGCCGGACCTTGCCCGCCAGATGTTGGCGGCCGGCGTCAACGACATGGGTGGCACCCTGATGAACGAGAGTATCTCGCGGGCCGCAGGCGGTGAGCATGGTCAAGAGATGCTCCCCGACGAGTTGGCGACCATGATTCGCGACATGGGCCGTCGCCCAGTGCGTCGCAACACCATCTACCAGACCGTGGAGACCTTCGACGATCCAGTCGCTAGCACGCCTCAGCGTCACGCCGTGGGAGGTCTGGCATGACGCCCCGCATCACACTGCTGGCCGGCGGCGTGGGGGGTGCCAAGCTGGCCGAGGGGCTGGCCGCCATCTACCCTCCCGAGCGACTATCGATAATCGGTAACGTGGCCGATGACCAAGAGTTCCACGGCCTCTGGGTCTCCCCGGATATCGATACCCTGACCTACAGCCTAGCGAACCTGATCGACCGAAAGCAGGGCTGGGGACTGACCGGCGAGAGCCACCGTGTGCTGGCGGGGCTCGAGCGCCTGGGCTGTGAAACCTGGATGTCACTGGGTGACCAGGACATGGCGACCCACATCTTTCGCACGCAGCTGCGCCACCAGGGTATTCGCCCCAGCGCCATCGCCCAGAAGATCGCCGAGTCCCTGGGCGTGACGATCAACCTGCTGCTGCCCACGGATGATCCGCTGCAGACCCGGGTGAGAACCGAGCAGGGCTGGCTGGCCTTCCAGGAGTACTTCGTACGGGAGCGCTGCCTCCCCGAGGTTCAGGAGGTCCGCTTCGAGGGTGCCACCGAGGCACGCGCGACACCCGAGGCCCTGGCAGCCATCAAGACGGCCGATATCGTACTGATCGCCCCCAGCAACCCCGTGGTCAGCATCGCGCCTATTCTCGCTGTGCCAGGCATCCGCCGCGCCCTAGAGACGACGCGTGCCGTTAGGGTCGCCGTTTCACCGCTGATCGGCGGGCGCACCGTCAAGGGACCCGCCGATCGCATGCTGAGCGCCATGGGCTATCCCTGCAGCAACCTAGGCGTCGCCGCCAGCTATACGGGCCTGCTCGATGGCCTGGTTATCGATCAAGACGACGGTGCCGACCGCGCTGAACTGGAAGCCAAAGATCTGCGCGTCATGACCATGGCAACCCTAATGACCCGGGCCGAGGAGAAAGCACGCGTAGCCGAGGAGACCATCGCCTTCGCCGACACCTTCCGACGGGAGCGGGAGGAGGTCGAGGCATGACTGAGAAGCCGCTGATCGTCATCCCGGTCAAGGCTTTCAGCCTGGCTAAGAGTCGACTGGGCCAGAAGCTCTCGCCAGGCCACCGCTCGGCACTGGCTCGCCGTCTGTGTGAACACACCCTGCACTTCCTTGCCAAGTGGTTCCCAGACCATGACCGCCTGGTGGTTACTGCATCTCCAGCGATCGCCCGACTAGCACGGCGCCATGGTGCCAGAGTTCTCGAAGAGCCCGTGGCAGAAGGCCTCTCGATGGCGGCACAGCGTGCCGCTGAATGGGCCTGTCAGCAGGGCTATCAGGCCCAACTGCTGATCCCCGCGGATATCGTCCAACTCGACGAGACGGAGATCCGCAGGCTGCTGGGAGCCCAGGAACAGGGCGAATGTGCGGTGATCTGCCCGGCCAGTGATGGCGGTACCAACGCCCTGCTGACCTCACCCCCCGACGCGCTGCCGTTTCGATTTGGCCCTCGCTCAGCCGAGGCCCATCGCGAAGCGGCCCTGCGGCGAGGACTCCCCTGCCAGGTGCTGGAGCTGACGCATCTGCGCTTCGACCTGGACACCCCCACGGACCTTAAAACCCTGGATGCGTTGATCCAACACCATGGCGGCGAGACGCCGCAGGAGCTGAAGAAGCTATGGAATCTGTGCATGACACCTTGCGAGATGACGCCCTGGGCAGCCTGGCTGACGACGCCCTGATGACATCGGGACACGTCAACCTCCTGGCACTACCGGGCATTCCTGACATCCATCCGGGAGATGACCTGGCCGCGATCTTGATCGAGAGCCTGCGCCGTCGTGACATGACCCTGAGAGAGGGGGACATTTTGGTGATCGCGCACAAGGTGATCTCCAAGGCGGAGGGCCGGGTGGTGGCACTAGCCGATATCACTCCAAGTGCCGAGGCCGAGACGCTGGCCAAGCAAGTCAACAAGGATCCCCGCAAGGTGGAGGCGATCCTAGGCGAATCGACCCGTGTCGTACGTGCCGTGAAGCGCCCCGAACAGGACGAGGGCACTCTGATCGCAGAGCACCGGCTGGGGTTCATCTGCGCCAACGCCGCTGTGGATGAGTCCAACGTCGGCGCCGAGGAAACCATCATCCTGCTGCCGCAGGATCCCGATGCCAGCGCCGGGCGCCTATGCGAGCGCCTCGAGGCGGCCTTCGGGGTACCCCTGGGCATTGTGGTCACAGACACCTTCGGCCGCCCCTGGCGCATGGGCCTGGTCAACGTGGCCATCGGTCTCGCCCGAGTGCCCGCGCGCATCGACATGGTAGGCGAACGAGACGCTTTCGGTCGCGTGCTCTCCGTCACCATGCCGGCACTAGCCGACGAGCTGGCAGCCGCTTCGGGCCTGGTGATGGGCAAAAGCGACAAGACGCCGGTCGTGCTGTTCCGCGGCATCGATTGGCAACCCTGCGACAGTTCAGCGAACGAGCTGATAAGACCCCAACAAGAGGACCTGTTCCGATGAGCATTGCAATTCTTGGCGGTACCGGCCCGCAGGGCCGAGGCTTGGCTCTGCGTTTCGCGCGCGCCGGCACCCCGGTAGTGATCGGCTCCCGCGACGGTGCACGCGCCCAAGGCATCGCCGACGAGCTAAACGCCCAGCTCGATGGGGCTGCCAACATAAGCGGTAAAACGCTTCGTGAAGCCGTGGTGGCCGCCGACGAAATGGTGATCCTTGCCGTTCCCTACAGCGCTCACGACGTCACCCTCGAGTCAATTCGCGACCTTCTGCCCGGCAAAATTCTGATCGACATCGTAGTGCCGCTGGCAGATGGCGACCCCAAGAAGGTCGATATGCCCACCGCCGGCTCGGCCACCGAGGCGGCCCAGGCCCTGCTGGGTGAGGCAATTCCCGTAGTAGGTGCGCTCCACAACGTCTCAGCGGCGACCCTTAACCAGCTGGATCATCACATCAACTGTGACGTCCTGGTTTGCGGTAACGACCTGGCAGCAAAAGAAAAGGTAATCGAACTTATCCGTCAGCTTGACGTTGCGGCCTACAACGCAGGCCCCGCGATCAATGCGCGCTGCATTGAGGCAATTACGCCAATTCTGATCCGTCTTAACATCTCCAAAAAGGTTCCCTTTACCCATGCGGGTATTCGTATCTGGGCACCCGACGCCTAAGATAAATCTTCAATACGTCAACATCAAACAAGCACAACGAAAGGAGTAACACCATGGAATTCGGCATCTGTTTCAAGGGATTCGTCAGCCCCGACCGCGCTCGTGATCTGGTCAAGCAGGCCGAGGCAGCCGGCTTTGACTATTGCTGGTTCTACGACTCCCACATCCTTTGGCGGGAATGTTACCCGGCCATTGCCATGTGCATGGAGCACACAACGAAAATGCGCTTTGCCCCTTGCGTCACAAACCCCAATGCTCGGGACTGGTCATTGGCAGCCAGCCTGTTCGGCAGCCTGGCAAAACAAAGTGGGGGACGCTTCGATATCGGCCTGGGACGTGGCGACAGCTCAGTGCGCGTCATGGGCAAGAAACCGGCAACGCTGGCTCGCCTCACCGAGTTCACCCAGAAGGTCAAGGCCATGGTACGCGGCGAGGAAGTAATCTACGGGGAGTGCCCAGAACCGGTCAAGTTCCCGTGGGCCGACGGCTACGAGTTGCCCGTACATATCGGTGCCTATGGCCCCAAGGCCCTGCAGACGGCCGGCGAGGTAGGCGATGGCGTCATCCTGCAGATCGGTGACACCTACCTGGTCGAATGGCTAGGCAAACAAGCAACCAAGGCGGGTAAGGATGCCGGCCGTGATATGTCAGATTACAAAGTGATCGTTGCGGCACCCGCCTACTTCGGTGACAAGGAGAGCTGCATCGAAGCCACCAAGTGGTTCCCTGCAATGGTCGGCAACCACGTTGCGGATATTGTCGAGAAGTATGGGACCGACAGTGGTCTGGTACCTAAGAGCCTCACCGACTACATCGAGAAACGTAAAGGCTACGACTACTCCAAGCACGGTCAGAGCGACAACCCCTACCTCGATTTCATCACTCCCGAGATCGTGGATAGCTTCTGTGTTCTGGGTCAGCCCGAGGATCATATTGCCAAGCTGCAGAAGCTGCAGGAGGCCGGCATGACCCACTTCAACATCTACCTGGACAACGGTGACGAGGAAAACATCATCGCGCAGTACGGTGAGCATGTGATTCCCCGCTTCCGCGGCTGATCCGAAAGCGCCGGTGAGACCATCACCGGCCCCCCATCAAGTAGGCGTGTTCGGGCAACCATAAGTGTGCCCCTTAATGCCCATGAGCTCCGAACACGCCATTCCCATATTTCAATAATGCATTTCGAGGAATATATGAAAGACATTCGCATCAACAAGAAGCGCCTGTGGGACAGCCTGATGGAAATGGGCGAGATTGGCGGCACCGAAAAGGGTGGCTGCTGCCGGCTAGCGCTGACAGATCTGGATAAGCAAGGCCGCGACCTCTTCGTCAAATGGTGCGAAGAAGCAGGCTGCAGTATCACTGTAGACAAGATGGGTAACATCTTCGCCCGCCGCCCTGGCAAGAACAACGCGCTACCTCCGGTCGCCATGGGAAGCCACCTGGATACCCAGCCTACTGGCGGCAAGTTCGACGGCGTCTATGGTGTGCTGGCTGGCTTGGAGATCTTCCGCACTCTAAACGAGCAGGGCATCGAGACCGAGGCGCCACTGGAGGCGGTGGCGTGGACGAACGAAGAAGGCTCTCGTTTCCCGCCGGCGATGGTCTCTTCGGGCGTATTCGCCGGCGCCTTCGACCTGGAGTACGGCCTGAGCCGTGCCGACCTCGACGGAAAAACAATGGGCGAGGAGCTGCAGCGCATCGGCTATGCCGGCAGTGCCGAGGTAGGCGGTCGCCCCTTCAAGGCCTTCTTCGAGGCCCATATCGAACAGGGGCCGATCCTCGAGGATGAGCAGCAGCAGATCGGAGTGGTGACCGATGCTCAGGGCCAGCGCTGGTACGAGATCACTCTGACCGGTCAGGAGTCACACGCCGGTCCGACACCGATGCCCCGCCGCCGAGACGCCCTGGTGGGCGCTGCCCGCATCGTCGACATGGTCAACCGTATCGGAATGGAGAATCAGCCCAACGCCTGCGCCACCGTAGGCTTGATGCAGGTCTTTCCTAACTCAAGAAACGTCATCCCCGGACAAGTGTTTTTCACCGTGGACTTCCGACACCCCGATGCGAGTGTGCTGGAACGAATGGATCAGGCTCTGAGAGAGGGGGCGGAAGGCATCGTCGGGGACCTCAAACTGGAGATGGACTTCGAGCAGATATGGTACTCACCGCCGGTTCCGTTCGATCAGCAGTGCGTCGCTTCTGTGCGCAAGGCTGCTGAGGAACTCGAGCTCAGCCATCGCGAGATGGTCAGCGGTGCCGGCCATGACGCCTGTTACATCGCTCGCGTAGCTCCTACATCCATGGTCTTCGTCCCCTGTGAGAATGGCATAAGCCACAACGAGCTGGAGCGTGCAGACGCTGATGACCTGGCTGCCGGCTGTAATGTCCTCCTCAAGGCGGTGGTGGAGCATGCCAACGCCTGAGAAGGCTATCAATTACATCCAGGAGAATAACAATGCGACTATCTGTAATGCGCGAACGCTACCCTGGTGAGACCAGGGTAGCCCTGACCCCCGCCAATGTATCGGCTCTGACTGGACTCGACTGCAAGGTCTTCGTTGAGACAGGTGCCGGCGATGCAGCCGGTTTTTCCAATGACAGCTACCGCGATGCGGGTGCCGAGATTCTCGAGACTCGTGCTCAGCTGCTCGACAAGGGCGAGATCATCCTCTGTGTCGACGGTTCGCACGAGGAAGCGCTGGCCGATTTGCGCGAAGGCCACATCTGCATCGGCATGCTCGATCCCCTGACTCGATCCGATCGCTTCCACGGACTGGCCGAACGGGGCATCACCAGCTTGGCGATGGAGCTGGTGCCGCGCATCAGCCGCGCCCAAAGCATGGACGCACTCTCCTCCATCGCCACCCTGGCCGGCTACAAGGCCGTGCTGATGGCGGCCTCCCAGGCGCCAAGGATTTTCCCGATGATGATGACGGCAGCAGGCACGCTGAACCCGTCACGCGTTTTCATTATGGGTGCTGGGGTAGCCGGACTGCAGGCGGCCGCCACCGCCAAGCGCTTGGGCGCAGTGGTGGAAGCCTATGACGTACGTCCTGCAGCGCGCGATCAGATCCTCTCCGTGGGCGCAAAACCCATTGAACTCGATTTGGACACCTCGTCTAGCGAGGGCCAAGGCGGATATGCCAGCGAGCAGGATGACGACTTCATTAGACGCCAGCGTGAGCAGATGAGCGACGTCCTTGCCCAGCAGGATGTAGTGGTGACTACGGCGGCAATTCCCGGCGCGAAGGCCCCAGTACTGATCACAGAAGAGATGGTAAAGGGCATGAAAAATGGAGCCATCATTGTCGACCTCGCTGCGGAACGAGGTGGCAACTGCGAGCTCAGCCAGCCCGGTGAGACGATCACGGCCTACGGAGTGACCATCATCGGACCAAGTAATATCGCGGCCACTCTGCCCCACCACGCCAGCCAGATGTATGGCCGCAACATGGAGAACCTGCTACGTCACCTACTGGATGAAGAAGGCAAGCTTACGCTGGATTTCGAGGACGAGATTATTGACGAGACCGTCGTGACTCATCAAGGAAAAGTGCACGCGTTGCGTATCCGCGAGCGCCTCCCCATCGTTCAGGTCCGTGAAGAGGAGACAGCCTGATGGATATGCTGATCATGCAGATATCGCTCTTCGTGTTGGCCGTCATTTTGGGGGTCGAGTTGATTACCAAGGTCCCGGCTACGCTACATACTCCACTAATGTCAGGCAGCAACGCCATTTCGGGCATAACTGTGGTTGGAGCACTGCTTGCCGCTGGCTCAGGAGAAGTCAGCGGAATTTGGGTCTCCATTCTCGGCATGGTCGCGGTCACCCTGGCCACGATCAATGTGGTCGGGGGATTCCTGGTCACCAACCGCATGTTGAAAATGTTCCGCAAGAGAGGCTGATCCATGAATGTATCGTTCGTCAATCTATTCTATCTGGCTTCGGCGGTGCTATTCATCACCGGGATTAAAGGCCTGACTCGCCCCCGCACTGCCGTACGCGGGAACTTGCTGGCATCCATCGGCATGCTGTTGGCGGTTGTCGTGACACTGCTGAATCAATCGATCCTTTCCTACGGATGGATCCTTGCCGGTGGCCTTATAGGCGCAACGGTGGGCATACTGTTAGCTACTCGTATTCAGATGACCGCCATGCCGCAGATGGTCGCTTTGCTGAACGGGTTCGGTGGCGGCGCTTCTCTGTCCGTCGCCGTCGCGAGCTTTCTGTCTACTGCCGGGCCGGTCGCTGCTACCGGAGCCATCAGCTTACTGGCAATCGGCCTAACTGTATTGATTGGTGCTGTCACACTGACTGGCAGTGCAGTGGCCTTCGGCAAGCTTCAGGAACTACTGCCCGGCAACCCCATGGGCTTCAAGGGCATCACGCTATTCAATGCAGCCCTACTTGCCTTGGCCGTAGTGATCGTAGCGACCCTGACCGCTGGAAATGGAGGCATTGGGCTGCTGCTACTATTAACGTCCATCGCACTAGTGTTGGGGATAACACTTGTCATCCCCATCGGTGGCGCCGATATGCCCGTCGTCATTGCCCTACTTAACTCTTACTCCGGCATCGCGGCTGCAGCTGCAGGCTTCATCATGGGTAATACCGTGCTGATTGTCTCCGGCGCTTTAGTCGGCGCCTCCGGATTGATCTTGACTCGTATCATGTGCGTGGCCATGAATCGATCTTTGGCAGGTGTGCTGTTTGGCTCGCTATCCGAAGACGGCGGTGAGGCTATAGATGCCGATGAAGTGTACGCCGGCAAGGTCAAATCCTCCTCCGCTGAGGAAGTCAGCATGCTTCTGGAAACGGCTCAGCGCGTAGTGATTGTGCCCGGCTTTGGTATGGCCATGGCACAGGCACAGCATGCGGTGAGAGATTTGTCTGACACCCTGGAAAGGCGCGGTGTGGAAGTGATCTATGGCCTGCACCCCGTCGCCGGCCGCATGCCGGGACATATGAACGTACTACTAGCAGAAGCCGAGGTGGATTACGACAAGATGCAGCCCATGGACCAAGTAAACCCGAGTTTTTCTCAGACCGATGTGGTCATCGTCATCGGTGCCAACGACGTCACCAATCCCATGGCGCGGGAAGACAAGGGAAGCCCGATCTATGGCATGCCTATTCTCGATGTTGACCAGGCACGCACAGTGGTAGTGGTAAAGCGTAGCCTTAGCCCTGGCTTTGCCGGACTTCCCAATCCGCTGTTCGCCAAGGACAACACACTGATGCTGTTCGGCGACGGCAAGCAAGCAATTCTCGACCTGACTGGCTCGCTGAACGAGGCGGCCTGAAGCGAGAAACTTTGGGGTGTCGCTTCGGCACCCCTTCCACACACGTGAGTCCATTCATCCAAGGCGGCTTCACGACAACAAACACAAGAGATACACCATGCGACACTATAATCACTACATTGCTATTTCCTGCCTATTTATAGCTGGCATTTCCACGGCCCAAGCCGAGAAGCTTTTTTCAGACTCTAGTATATCGCTGCTACACAGTGACCAGTATGAAGCTTTCGGACGTGAACAGCAGGAACATACTTTCTTCACTTTCGAGAACGTCACGGCCCATGATTGGGGGGGCACCTTCTTTTTCATCGACGCCAACCAAGGACATGGCAGTGCCAGTGGCCAGGACGATGTCTATGGCGAATTTTCACCCACGCTAAGCCTGAACTGGTTGACTGGTCAGGATTTCTCAGCTGGTCCACTCCAAGATATTTCCTTGGCGGCTACCTATGAGTTTGGGGGTGAAACGGATCTGAATAATTATCTGACGGGTTTCAGCCTGTCTTGGGATGTCCCCGGTTTTCAGTATGTCAATACAGCCTTCTATCACGCCAACAACAGTCAGATCGACAATGATCTTCAGTTGACACTCACTTGGGGTGCCCCATTTGAGCTGGGAGCGGCACGATTCCTTTTCGATGGGTTTCTGGACTACTCCACGGCGGAGTCTGATCACAAGTCCGAGCTTAACTTCACGCCACAGCTGAAGTTGGACATCGGCAATTTCAGCGGCAACCCGGGCGTACTCTATGCCGGTATCGAGTATGCATATTGGCGTAACAAATATGGTCTTTCAGATGATGTCATGGATACCGAGAGCTCAGTAAGCGCATTAATCAAATTCCATTTCTAATGTTAAGACGGAAAGCATAAGCTCAGGGGGCTGCAGTGCAGCCCCCTGATCTATATCGGGTCTATGTCGGGAGTTATAGCTTCCCACATCAACTAATTTCCAAGCGGGATGTTTTCAATACCCTTTTAGACCAAGCCCCTTGAGCAACACATGCACCAGGAAGTCCCCTGCCCTTCGGAAATCTTCTTCGTCAAGCTCACTCTTACCTAGCGCTAAACTGATCTGCGAGGAGAAATCTGCATAGGTCTGAGTGGAAGCCCAAATTGTAAAAAAGAGATGCTCGGGATCAACAGGATCCATTTCCCCGCTATCAATCCAGCCATGAACCAGTTCAAGATCAGCTTCAAGCTGGGGTAGGAGATCATTTTCTAGATAGAACTGCAGATGGGAAGCTCCGCTAATAACTTCGTTAGCAAATACTTTTGACCCATAAGGGCGAACTCGTGAAATCTCAAGTTTTCCACGAATATAGTTCTCCAGCATTACCGCAGGTGTGTCGCCAGCTTGCTCCATCAATGCCATTTTCTCGATCCATAGATCAAGAATATGTTTCAGCACATTTTCATACAGACTTTCCTTAGACGAGAAATAATACAGCATATTCTGCTTGGAAAGACCTGCCTTTTCGGCAATAGCTTCTAAAGCAGCGCCATCAAATCCATGCTCTGCAAAAATAATTTCGGCAGCATCAAGGATTCTCTGCTCAATAGCTCTACGACTGGCAGAACGACGTGATGACTTGTTATCGGCAGCGGGTTGACTCATGTTTCTCTCGATCGTTTTGTCACATTAAGCCTCTCCAATCGGCTAAGCACCATCACAAAAGAAGCATATCATTGGCACCTCTGCCAATAGTATCGGACGACAGCCCAGCAGGGAGATCCGACGACAGAGTACTGAAATGTCTTTCTGTACCCACCCGATAAAGCCTGCTTATTCATGAGGACGGCCAGAGAAACATATTTCTTTAATGAAATTTTCTTTAAAAACAGCATATTAAGTCAGAATGCGGGTTGCGAGAAACTATCAACATCAGGATAAACTATATCTTCCATGGCGCACTCATTCAATGGCTCTGTCCGCGTCGAGCTGAGCTGCCAGCGCACCACCAGCGCCACTGATCCCGCCTCATTCACGAGGGCTCTGATCGGGCGGTCTGAAGCTGCTGATCCGTAGCATCGCTCATCAGGATCCGTATCGCTGGCGTGTGAGCCTGATGAGAAATGCCCGGATCCTGCTTTTTTTCGGTCTTTTATAACTTCCTGGAATCAAATCTGACCGTCAAAGCAGCCGTTGGCGCCGGCCGCCGCTGCGGTCGTTCGCTTTCTGGTGCGGTGGTGGTCTCGCAGGGGCGTCAGCTCAGCGCGGCCAGCTACGGCAGTCCCTTCAGCAAGGTAGGCCACCATTTGTCGGCATCGTCGCCGAGGTGGACGGTGATGCGCCGGCCGTGCAGCGACTATGTAGCGGCAATCTTGAGCACCTGCTCGCGCATCCGGTTCAGACTCCAGCCTTGCCGGGTCTGTCCCTCCAACAGGCAGCGCAGGCCATGCAGGACCTGGTAGGCGTAGATGCTCAGCAGCAGGCTCATCTCGTTGCTCGCCATCACGTCCTGAACAGTGGAGGCGCCGCGATCGGTCGACGAGAGATGCACGTCGAGCGCAGACTTCACCTCGCCCATGTGCGCTTCGGCGCTGCCGCGCTTGCGGTAGAGCACCAGGACCTTCTCCAGCGGCCAGTCGAACTTACTGAGGTTGGTGACCAGGAAGAAGGCATGCAGCAACAGGTCATCGGGGCGCTCCTGCACCACCAGCACCACACGCCGAGGCGACGGCCAGGAACCGGTTTGGTACTCAAGGTCGTGGCACCATTCTCGGGGATGCTCGGGCGGCCGGCCTCGTGGCCGCTTCAAGCGCGGTGACGCCAGTTTCTGCAGACCCTTGTTGCTGCGTAGCCGCCCCAGGTACTGGATGTTGCGCTCTTCCAGGGCCTCCAGTGTCGCGTTGTCGGTGAAACCGGGGTCGATGCGTCCCAGTACCCGGGCCCCAGTGCTCTCGTTGAGCCGCCGTACCAGGTGCGGGATCCAGATATCGGCATTCTTGGCCGGGCCGGCGTTACCCTCGCGCAGCAGGCCACCCACCATGTCGCCGGTTTCAGCCAGCGAGGCGAACAGCGGCGAGTAGATCCGTGCCCCGTAAAGACCATGAAACGCCGAGCCGCCCTGATTGTTAATGGCCAAGTAAATTGCCCCACCCCCCGAGGTGGCAGCGTTGCCACCGTCCACCTACCGTGTCGGCTCAGCAAAGGGTCAGGACGGAGACGTGAAGGACTGGGGAATGATTCACAGGATCAAAGGGCTACACGATGACGGACAGGGCCTGTCCATCCGCGCCATCGGTCAGGAGCTGGGCATCTCGCGCAACACCGTCCGCAAGTACCTGCGCCAGGACGTGCCCACCATCGAGGCGGCGCAGTCGAACCGCGATCGCGAAAAGAATTCCGAGACCTTGAGGTCAACCAGCGTTTCCACGAGTACGCCACCACCGCCGGCTTCCGGATCCATGCCTGCCGTGGCTACGACCCGGAGAGCAAGGGCAAGGTCGAGGCCGGCGTGAAGTACGCCAAGCAGGACGCCTTTTACGCCGAGACCTTCCGCGACGAGGCTGACCTACGGGGCCATGTGCAGCAGTGGCTTGATGAGTTTGACAACGTGCGCACCCACGGCACCACCGGCCGGCAGCCGAGGGCGCACTTCGCGACCGAGGAGCAGGCCCACCTTCGCCCTTACCTAGCGCCGGCCCAAGTGGCGCGGGATGCCGACGGCCTGGCACCGCGCCAGGTCGACAAGACCGGCCTGATTGCCTGAAAGGCCAACAAGTACTCGGTGCCCATGGTCTACCAGCAGGGCCGCGTCGGCGTCCGGGAGCAGGACGGCAGGCTTGAGATCCACGAGCTGGAGAGCGGCGACGTGATCGCTGCCCACGCCCTGCACCTGGGCAAGGGGCACACCACACGCAACGAGAACCACTACCGCGATCACCGGCAGAAGGAAGCGGACCTGGAGCAGGCCATCGTGCGATGCCTTGGCGAGCCCCTGGGACGACTGCTCTGCGCGCGTCTGCGCGAAACCATGCCACGTCAGTACAAGGATCAACTGCGAGGCGCCAGGCAGCTGCTGGAGAGCGAGGCCGAGCTGGACCTGGCGTTGATCGGTGACTGGGTCACCCGAGAGCGCCTCACCGCCGGCGGCCTCAAGGAGCGCCTTGCGGCGGCTAGGCTGGCCAAGGCGCGCGGGCGGGACGGCGATAGCGACACGCCGGCTGGGTCCCGGCACGTCGCCCCCAGACCTTACTCAGTACGCCCGACTTGGCCGCTCCAGCGGCCAGCAGGAGGTGACCCATGGGGCAGATTGAGCTGACCGCTGGGCGCTACCGCAGCCTGCGGCTCGGCGCCATCGCCGGTAATCTCACCGACCTGCTGGACCGTGCCGAGGCCAACGAGGTCTCCTACCTGGCCTTCGCCGACATGCTGGTCGAGCACGAGCGCCAGACCCGCGAGGCCAAGCGGATCGACCTCTACCGCCGCCAAGCCGGCTTCCCCAGCGACAAGCGGCTGGAAGGGTTCGACTGCCGGCACCAGACCACCATCACCAAGCGCCAGGTCAACGCCCTGCTCGACTTCGCCTTCCTCGACAATCGCGATAACTCATCGGCCCGCCGGGGGTGGGCAAGATCAGTGCGCAAGAAGGAGCGCCGGAAGCAGGGACACCCCAAGTCGCTGAGCTGGGCACTACTGAAAAGCCTGGAAAACAAGAACCTGACGCCCAAGCAGATAGCGACGCTCCAGGAACTGGTGGCCGACCAGAGCGCCACGTCCGATGCCTGGGTGATCAAGGAGAAGCTGCGCTGGATCCAGAAGGCCCCGACGCCGCGAGCAGTTCGGTGGCGCATCACGAACTACCTCAAGATCATGAAGTCAGCGGTTATGGAGAAACCATTGCTGAGGCCGGTGGGGAAGGCCCTGGCGACGCTGGAGCGCCGCGCCGACGCGGTGGTCAGGCGGTGGATCTCAGGACTGACGAACGCGCGATTGGAAGGAATGAACGGCCTGTTCCAGGCGGCTCGAACACGCGCACGCGGCTACCGGAACGAGGCCAACTTCATCTCCATGATCTACCTGATTGGCAGTCCTGTGGGGCGCCTGTTCGATAAGGCCAAATCCACGTGAAGTGACTAAGAACCGGATTATATGCCGTTTCTCTATCTTGCTTTCGCTCGATGGCCTTTCGGTTTCACGCTGATCTCGAAGAACCTAAATTAAGCGGATTCAAAATTTACGAATAAGAATAACTCCAGAGAAGAGGAGTAGTACTCCTAGGACTCTTGGACCAGAAATGGCATGTTGGGGAAATCCCAGCAGACCAAAATGGTCGAGAAGAGTAGATGCAAGCATTTGACCAGCTACGACGAGCGCCAGCAAGGTGGCTGCTCCTAGCTTGGGCGCAAAGATGACCATTACGGTAACATAGAAGGCCCCAAGCAGCCCGCCAGACCAGCTCCAAGCAGGTATGTCTGCTATTTGCTGCCATGCCGGGAGTGCAAGACGTAGTAGTCCGGCAGCAGCCGTCAGTACCAAGGTCCCGACACCAAATGAAACGGCTGCAGCCCACAAAGGATGCCCCCAGTCACGAGCAAGGCCAGCATTGATGCCGGCCTGCATGGGCAACATGGAGCCTGCTACCAATACGGTAAGGAAGTGAAGCCACATATCACTCTCACATTTAGAGCACACCCGGGGGAACAAGGAATTATTAACCCCACAGAGTTACGCATTTACCGATAGGTGTTTGGGCGTAACGACCTGGGCAGGTTCACGCTGAAAAATTATCTGTCCTTGACGGATCGAAAGCAGCACATCACTTTGCCGACGTAGTACATCATAATCATCCTCACCATCCAGAAGAATGCAATTAGCTGGCTTGCCTGGCGCAATACCATAATCCTTCTCAATTCCCAGTGTACGAGCGCTGTGGTCGGTTATAAAATCTAATGCGCGAACAAAATCTTCGTGCCCCATCATGTGACAGATATGAAGTCCAAAATCCAAAACTCTTAGAAGCCTGCCATTACCCAAAGAATACCATGGATCACGTATCGAATCTTCGGCAAAGCATACATTGATGCCTGCTGCATCTAGCTCTTTGACACGTGTTACCCCACGCCTTTTTGGGTACGTATCAAAACGACCTTGCAGATGGATACTTTCTGTTGGACAAGAAATAAAATTAATACCAGAGTGCTTCAAAAGTCGAAACAATTTTGAGCAATACGCATTGTCGTACGAGTGCATAGCAGTAGTATGACTTGCCGTAACCCTGCTACCCATACCAGCAAAAAGTGCCTCAGCAGCTAATACCTCAAGGAAACGAGAATTTGGATCATCAATCTCGTCACAATGAACGTCTACAAGGCAGTCATGCGCACCTGCTAAGCGAATAATTTCTTTAAGTGACGACTCACCCATTTCCCGAGTATATTCAAAGTGTGGAATTGCACCGATAACATCAGCACCAGACTCTATCGCCTGTTCCATTAATTGAAGTCCACGAGGATAGGATAGCAAGCCTTCCTGAGGAAAGGCCGCAACCTGAATATGGATCTTATCACTCAACTCATCTCGTAGAGAGCATAGAGTCTTGAGCCCAACCAGGCTGGGATCGCTAATATCAGCGTGAGTGCGCACATACTGCACACCGTGGCTAACTAGCTGTTCAAGAGTTTCAAGTGCTCGATTGCGAATATCATCAGGCTCGAGCATTGACTTTCGATCTGACCAACACTCAATACCCTCAAAAAGCGTGCCACTCTTATTCCAACGTGGCTGACCAGCTGTCAAGGCTGCATCTAGATGGATATGTGGTTCAACGAAAGGAGCACATACCAAACGCGATCGAGCATCAATGGAGCCAGTATCAGATGTAAGCTGTCGATCCTGGGGAGTGATACTTGAAAAATACGCGCCGTCGAAATCGATTGAGTACAGCCCTGAGCTCCCCCGCAGCCTAGCATTTACAATCTTCATATAACCCCCTGAAATATCATGAAATTTATAACATGTTAAATACAACCATCTAGTTATAGACGCTTTATTGCCTCAACTTCTAAAGATTTATCAAAAGCGGCCATCATAACTGCATATGCAATCGCAGCTACCCCTACCCCCACAAGCGGTGGCAATACGGGCGATAGAAATGCAGCAACAGACCCTAACGCATAAGAGCTAAGGCCAATCCAGTTAAAGTTTGGTAAACTCACTTCAGCTATCGGCGGATAGTTACCACGGTGACGAAGCTAAAAATCCGCCATAATAACTCCGCCGAATGGAGGTATGAACGTACCCAAGAGCACAAGGAACGGTATCAACATATTGTACATACCGAATACGGCCAAAATAGTACCTATCAAAGCACCTATAAGAGTTACAATTCTACGATGCCGTGTCCGTATAAGATTACAACCAGCCACAGCAAAATTGTAAATAGTATTATCTTGAGTTGTCCATATATTAAGAAACAACATTAAAACCGCCAGGACAACAAACCCTTGCGCCAGCATAATATCTACAATATCTGCTTGCTGGTAAACAAGTGCACCAAATGCACCAGTAACAACCATTAAGCCATTACCGAAACAAAAAGCAAGCATAGTAGAAATAACTGCGATACGTGGAGACTTTGCAAAACGGCTCCAGTTTGTAGCTTGCGTGCCACCGCTAACAAAGGTTCCAATTATCACCGTGACGGCAGCTGCAAAAGTCATCTCACCACTAGGTGATTTATCTAACAAACCTGAAAAACCACCAACATCAGAAATACCTGTATAGAGGCTAATCAGAATAAAGACCAACATTGCGGGCACGGCAAATCGTGACAACCAGTCGAGCCCCTTATAGCCAATCATAGCCGTCAAACAAAAGGCTATACCAAAAAAAACCATCAGTGGTATTTCAGTCCAACCAGGCAAGCCAGTAGTTTTCACAAGCACAATGGCGATAGTAGCAGTACCCCAAGCGTACCAACCGATTTGAGTGAAACCCAATAGTAGATCAGACAGCTTACTACCAAGCTCACCAAAACAAAATCGCCCCATCAGGACTGAATTTAGACCACTCTTGCAAGCAATATAGGCCAGTCCTGATGCATAAGCTCCCAAAAGTAAATTGCCAACCACTATTGCCAATACTAACTCATTGATACTGAAAGCGGTACCTATGCTCCCACCAGCCCACATGGTGGCCGTAAAGAAGGTAAATCCCATCAACACAACAGAGGTCGAAATTAGTCCCTTACGCGACTCCCAAGGAACCTCACTCAGTGGATAATCAGAACTTTTCATATCAAGTCTCCGCCATTATTATTCATTTTTGCATGGACATCTCTGTGAATTTATTATTATTTTAATGAAGCAATTTAGCGTTATTTATAATAATAACTGGCGGGATAGTATCCCGCCAGCACATCCATATTGACTATCGCTTAACAGCTTGTGGTTCATTGAGTTCCGTTTGGCGAGCGACAGCCTTCATTACTGGAGCAAACGATGGGCGCTTGACATACCGACCGGAGCCCCGGACCGCATTTAGCTCTCCATTTCGCCAGACCAACTTACCGTGACTCAGTGTATGAGAGGGAATCCCTTTGACAGTCCGGCCTTCAAAGATATTGAAGTCAACATTCATGTGATGGGTATCTGCCGAAATGGTTCGCGAACTATGCGGGTCCCAAACCACGATATCCGCATCTGCACCGACAGAAATGCTGCCTTTCTGAGGATAGATATTGAATAGTTTAGCTGTATTGGTAGAAGTAACCGCCACGAACTCATTCGGAGTCAGCCTACCTTTGTTGACCCCCTCGTCCCAGAGGATAGCTAGACGATCTTCTACACCGGCGGTACCATTGGGAATCTTAGTAAAATCATCCCGACCAGCAGCCTTTTGATCCTTGCAAAAACAGCAGTGGTCCGTCGCCGTTGTATGCAAGTTACCCCCTTGAAGACCGTTCCACAGAGCATCCTGATGCTCCTTCGGACGGAAGGGTGGGCTCATCACATGGCCTGCCGCAAAGTCAAAATCCTCGCTCCGATACACACTATCGTCAATCGCCAGATGGCCGGCTAGCACCTCACCGTAGACCCGCTGTCCTGCAGAGCGAGCCCTAGTGATGGCATCCAAAGAATCCTTGCAAGAGACGTGTACGATATAGATGGGAGTGTGCATAGCGTGGGCAACTTGAATCGCACGGTTTGCAGCTTCTCCTTCGACAAAAGGCGGACGGGACAGAGGGTGTGCCTCTGGGCCAGTGATGCCTTTGTCCAGCATCTCCTGCTGAAGTTGATAAACCAGTTCACCGTTTTCTGCATGAACTGTGGGCATGGCCCCAAGCTCCACACAGCGGCGGAAGCTTTTCACCAAAGTTTCGTCATCAGCCATGATGGCGTTCTTGTATGCCATGAAGTGCTTGAAACTGTTCACCCCATGCTCATGCACCAAGGTTTCCATGTCTTCATGAACTGAATCGTCCCACCAGGTAATTGCCACATGGAATGTGTAATCTGCTGCAGCCTTTTCTGCCCACTCCCTCCATTGATTATAAGCCTCCAGGAGGCGCTGACCAGGCTTCGGAATAACGAAATCGATGATGCTTGTGGTACCACCTGCCAGGGCTGCAGCCGTCCCGGTATAAAAGTCGTCACTGGCAACCGTACCCATGAAGGGAAATTGCATGTGCGTATGAGGATCTATCCCCCCAGGCATTACGTACTGGCCACTAGCATCTACCACTTCAGCCGATAAGGGAACATCGAGGTTTTCTCCAATGGCTACAATCTTTCCATCTTCGCAGTATACATCAGAACGAAAAGTATGGTCGGCAGTTACAACAGTGCCACCTTTAATCAAGACGGACATGGATCTCTCCTTTCCTTCTTTTAGAAAAAATTACTGAGGTTATGATCACGGCGTTACATTCGCCGTAGCGGGTTGGTTCATGCGCATCAGTCCCAGATATACGATGGCACCAATTAGGACACCGACAAACCAGGCATAGTTATAGATGGTCGAGAAAAATACAGGAACGCTATCCACAAGTCCTGCCGCCGACAGGAAGCCAGGCAGGTTAGGCAGGACAGCGATGACAAAGGCAAGCCATGCCATCGGGTTCCAACCATTGTTATAGCTATAAATTCCATTGCTCTTAAACAGATCATCATGCGATAACTCTGTTTTACGGAGCAGCAAATAGTCGGCTAACATAATGCCCGCCAACGGACCAAGAAGTGCGGAATAGCCAATCAGCCAGGTAAAGATGTAGGCACCTGTAGTTTCCAGAAGCTTCCAAGGCATGATGGCAATACCCAGGCCGGCGGTGATGTAGCCCCCCATGCGGAAGGTGATTTTTCCCGGCATCAAGTTAGCAAAGCCATTGGCAGGTGCGACCACGTTTGCTGCTAGGTTGGTGGTCACTGTGGCAATGATCAGCGCAAGTAGGGCAATAACGACGGCGAATCCACCCATGCGTTCGGTAATGGCAACCGGATCCCACAAAGCTTCGCCATAAATCACCACGGTGGCAGAAGCTACAGCCACGGCGATGAAGGCCAGGATTGCCATAGGGATCGGCAGACCCAGCGCCTGACCTACGAGCTGATGCCGCTGACTCTTGGCGAACCTGGTAAAATCAGGAATGTTTAAAGCTAGGGTCGCCCAGAAACCAACCATTGCAGTCAAGCCCGGCCAGAAAGCTAGCCAAAACTCGCCTTCCCGGGACCCGCCCTCAACGAATTCCGATGGCGTAGACAGCATAGAGCCGAAACCACCTGCCTTCGTGACAGCCCAGATTAACAGCCCAAAGCACATAGCAATGAGGAAAGGGGCCGCATAGGTTTCCAGGAAACGAATCGACTCTGTGCCACGCGCAATGAAGTAGACGTGCATGCCCCAAGAGGCCAAGAAGCAGAAGAGCTGCGCCAAATCGATCCCTACCAACGGTATGGGATCACCCACCAACGCGCTGTCGGTAAGGATATTGAGAATAGCATAGATGGCAGAGCCGCCTATCCAGGTCTGGATACCGAACCATCCGCAGCCCACAACGCCACGCATCATGGCAGCCAACTTGGCACCAGATGTGCCGAAGGAAGCCCTAAGCAGAACCGGGAATGGAATTCCATGCTTGGTTCCTGCGTGTCCCAGCAGCAACATGGGAATAAGAATAATGGTGTTGGCAAGGAAAACGGTCAGTACCGCCTGCCACCACGACATTCCCTCGGGTATAAGGCTTGCCGCTAGCATGTAAGCCGGCACACAGACCACCATCGATACCCACAAACTGGCAATATTTAGCCAGGACCAGGTACGACCTTCTTTTCCAACAGGCTCCAAGTCCTCATTCCACAACTCAGGGCTATAACCAGCTTTAATCTCAGTTTTACTATTTGCCTCGCTCATGATTCAGCTCGCTGTGTTGTTTTTGTGATGCCCGGGCGGATTTTTACCCGGCTTAGACTTACATTACCTCAATCATTGACCAATTCATTATAAGACTCCGGCCGACGATCCCGGAAGAACTGCCATCCCTTGCGGACCTCTCGGATCATATCCAAATCAATCTCATGAACAAGTAGCTCATCGTTATCCTCGCTGGCCTGAGCTTCAATCTGCCCCATAGGATTGACGATATAACTGGACCCATAGAACTCGCCCATCTTGTCGTCCCAAGGAGACTCTTGACCTACTCGGTTAATTGCACCGATAAACACGGCATTGGCAGCCGCAGATGCCGGTTGCTCAAGCTCCCAAAGATAACGGCTCTTTCCCTTCACTGTGGCAGAAGGATTTACAATATACTCTGCACCGTTGAGCGCGAGGGCACGCCACCCTTCGGGGAAATGGCGGTCATAGCAGATATAGACACCCAGCTTGCAGTAAGCGGTATCAAAAACTGGATAGCCGCAATTGCCTGGTTTGAAGTAGAGCTTCTCCCAGAATCCCGGCGCGGTGTCGGGAATATGGTTCTTACGATATTTTCCGAGATAGCTGCCATCCGCATCGATAACCGCTGCAGTGTTGTAGAAGACACCCGGCAAGTCTTCCTCATAGATCGGTACCACGATGACCATGCGATGCTTCTTGGCATATTCCTGCATCAACTTAGTAGTCGGTCCATCAGGAATATTTTCTGCTGAGTCGTACCATTTTTTATCTTGACTTGGACAAAAATAAGGCTGTGTGAATACTTCCTGGAAGCAGAGAACTTGTACTCCCTGCTTTCCCGCCTCGTCAATCAGGGGCAGGTGCGCCTCGATCATCTTGTCTCGGATTTGGTCCGGGCTCATCGAGGTATCACCTTTCAGAGACATCTGGATCAGACCACACTTCACTTTATTAGGCATACTTTGACCTCATTATTGAATTTATTAGCTTGCTATTATTATGCCAGGCAACCCACTTTTCTATTCGGAAAAAATGCCCCATCTCTCGGGCTCTACTCTCTCCAGAGCCGTTATTAGAGAAGCCATGTATAGCTATGTCCTGAAATTAGGACATACGATATACCCTACATTGAGACACCACTAGTGCATCGAACTGACGTACATAGCTTTTATAAGTCATTGATATAAAAGGTATTCATAATTTCATATCGGCCCCATCTCATGTTGTGTTTATTTTTTACCTACTGGTAAAGGTAAAAGCCATATCCGGGTTGGTCAAGAATTTTTTTCCATATGGTAAAGAATTTTTTTCTGCCCCGCTCCAGGTCATGTCGCCACTCTCCGCCCCAAAGATACGTAGGGATTTTCGAGGCGCTTCCAAGCCATTTCCGTGCCCGATCCGGGGAGGTTGACGTTCCATGTTCACTACGCATCACCGTTCCATCTCCTGCACTTCTGGCGTCGGTGACAGCTTGTGCGAAGGGACTTCCTACGTGAAACGCTCTCCTTTACCTATTTTTCCTAGAGCCAGGATGGCGACCCACACATTGTCAACAATCATGCAAAACAGACACACCCGTGCCTTCATGCTCATATAAAGGGTGCGAAATTTTCTAGCCAGCACAAAGCGGACGACCCTGCTCGACGCCTATGACAAGCGAGATGCGATATTTCAAGAGAGGGATTTTTTTACAGGCTGGAGAATAGGCTTGTCATACACACCAATATCAGTGAGTACTGGTTCCTGAACATCCCTCCCCACCGGCAAGGATTGTTGCAGGTGGGGCGAAATGCCGGTAATTGACTACTGGGCTCCAGTTACTTCAACAGTGCCGCAGGACTAACGCTCTTCATACCAAAGGCTTCTGCTACCGCAGCGTAGGTTACTTGACCGTTGTGGACGTTGAGGCCAGCCGCGAAGTGCTCATTTTCGGCCAATGCTTGCTGCCAGCCCTTATCGGCCAGAGCGATGACGAACGGGAGGGTGGCGTTGGTCAACGCCTGAGTCGAGGTCCGAGCCACGGCGCCCGGCATGTTGGCTACACAGTAATGAACGATGCTGTCTACTACATAGGTTGGCTCAGCATGGGTTGTGGCCTTGCTGGTCTCGAAACATCCGCCCTGGTCGATGGCTACGTCCACCAGTACGCTGCCAGGCTTCATGTCAGCGAGCATGTCGCGTGTAATCAATTTAGGCGCGGCAGCCCCAGGGATCAGCACGGCCCCGATGATCAGGTCACACTCGCGTACCGCCTCATCGATGGCGTCAGCGGTGGAGAAAACCGTCTTCATGCGACCCTGGTAGCGGTCATCAAGGGTTTCGAGCCGCGGGATAGATTTGTCCAGCACCGAGACCTCGGCGCCGAGGCCGAGGGCCATGCGTGCGGCGTTCTCTCCCACCACTCCACCCCCGATTACGGCCACCTTGGCCGGCGCGACGCCCGGCACGCCGGGCAGCAGTACCCCAGCGCCGCTCTGGGCCTTTTCCAGGCTATGGGCGCCCGCCTGCACGGCCATGCGACCAGCAACGGTGCTCATCGGTGCCAGTAAAGGCAGACCGCCCTGGCGGTCGGTGATGGTCTCGTAGGCAATACAGGTCGCGCCACTATCTATCAGCCCGCGAGTAAGCGACTCCTCAGCGGCCAGATGGAGATATGTGAACAGGGTCTGACCATCCCTCAGTCGCGCGACCTCCTCAGGCTGCGGCTCCTTCACTTTTAGGATCAGCTCGGCCGTGTCCCATACCTTCGCGACGTCCGCCTCGATCCGCGCACCGGCGGCTTCGAAGGATGCGTCAGGAAAGCCCGCTCCCTCGCCCGCCCCAGTCTGAACCGTGACTACATGACCACGGCCAACCAGTTCGCGGGCTCCGGTGGGGGTCAGGGCTACACGATATTCGTGGTTTTTAATTTCCTTGGGAATGGCAATCTGCATGATTGTTCTCTCTTATTAGGGTGCAGAGCACATAACGCTATTGTTATGTGCTCGTGTTCATAGCCCTGAGGCGCTTATGAAGGGAAAGAGAATTGCGCGCCTTCGCGGACCCCGGCCGACGGCCAGCGCTGAGTGATGGTCTTGCGCTTGGTGTAGAAGCGCGCCGCATCGGGGCCATAGGCGGCCAAGTCGCCGAACAACGAACGTTTCCAGCCGCCGAAGCTGTGGTAGGAGACCGGCACCGGCAGCGGCACGTTGATGCCCACCATGCCCACTTGGATACGATCGCTGAAGTAACGTGCCGCTTCACCGTCGCGGGTATAGATGCACGTGCCGTTACCGTACTCGTGATCGTCGATCAGCTGCATAGCCTCATGCATCGAACCAACGCGCACCACCAGCAGCACCGGTCCGAAGATCTCTTCTTGATAGCAGGTCATCTCTGGAGTCACGTGGTCGATCAGGGTCCCCCCCACATAGAAGCCGTGCTCATGCCCCGGCACCTGCACGCCGCGACCATCGACAACAATCTTAGCCCCCTGCTGTTCGGCGCTATCGATATAGCCGCAGACCTTCTCTAGGTGTGCCTTGGTGATCACCGGGCCGAAGTCGTTGCTCTTGTCGGAGAAGGGGCCGACCTTGAGCGACTTCATCTGTTCTTGCATCTTGGCGATCAGTGCATCAGCGGCCTCATCGCCCACAGCCACCGCGACAGAGAGCGCCATGCAGCGTTCGCCCGAAGAACCGAAGGCCGCTCCATTCAGGGAGTTGACCACGTTGTCCATGTCGGCATCGGGCATGACGATGGCATGATTCTTGGCACCGCCAAGGGCCTGGCAGCGCTTCCCGTTGGAGCTTGCCCGGGAATAGATATATTCGGCAATCGGCGTGGAACCAACGAAGCTGACGGCCTGCACGCGAGAGTCGTCGAGCAGGGTGTCGACGGCTTCCTTGTCACCGTTGACAACGTTCAGCACGCCAGCAGGCAGACCCGCCTCCATTGCCAGCTCGGCGATGAAAAGAACCGATGTCGGATCCCGCTCAGAGGGCTTGAGCACGAAGGTGTTGCCGCAGGCGATGGCCATGGGATACATCCACAGAGGAACCATGGCGGGAAAGTTGAAGGGGGTGATGCCGGCAACGACACCCAGCGGCTGGAACTCGCTCCATGAGTCAATGCTGGGACCGGTGTTCTTGCTGTGTTCGCCTTTGAGCAGCTCGGGGGCACCGCAGGCATACTCCACGTTCTCAATTCCGCGCGCCAGCTCCCCCCGGGCATCATGCACGATCTTCCCGTGCTCCTGGCCGACCAGGCGGACGATCTCGTCGGCATGCTCCTCCAGCAGCTGCTTGAAGCGGAACATTACGCGGGCACGCTTGGCGGGGGGGGTGTCGCGCCAGGCCGGATAGGCAGCCTGCGCGGCGCCAATCGCCTCTTCAACGGTAGCCTTGCTGGCAAGGCTCACCTGGCCGGCAACCTCACCGTTGGAGGGATTGAAAATGTCCTGAGTGCGCCCGTCGCGCTCGATACGAACGCCGTTGATCATATGGCCGAGTGTTGTCATGAATTGCCTCTAGTTTGGTCTGTCAGAGTTATGGTTTTCAGCTCAGTTCAGTTCACCGATGGCTTCGCCAATCGCATTTATAACCTGATCGATCTCCTCACGCTCGACAATGAAGGGCAGGCCGAGCTGAATGGTGTCGCCGCCGTAGCGCACGTAGAAGCCTTTCTCCCAGCACTTCATGGCGATCTCGTAGGGTCGGCGAGTCGGCTCGCCGGGATAGGGCTCAATCTGCAGGGCACCGGCAAGTCCATAGTTTCGGATATCGCTGATATAGCGGGTACCCTTAAGACCGTGCAGCGCGTCCTCAAAGACTGGGCTCATCTCACGCACTCGGTCGATCAGGCGCTCCTGCTCAAGCACATCTAAGGTTGCCAGGGCCGCGGCACAAGCCACCGGGTGGCCCGAATAGGTATAGCCATGGGGAAGTTCAAGCATGTAGTCGGGGCCGCCCTGCTCCATGAAGGTGTGATAAATCTCGCTCTGCACGATCACACCGCCCATCGGAACCGCCCCGTTAGTCAACTGCTTGGCGAAGTTCATTATGTCGGGGGTGACGCCAAACTCCTCGGCCCCGGTCATGGCGCCCATGCGACCGAAGGCGGTGATAACCTCATCGAAGATCAGCAGAATGTCGTGCTGGTCACAAATCTCGCGCAGTCGCTGCAAATAGCCCTTGGGTGGCGGAATGACACCTGCGGAACCGGCCAGTGGCTCGACAATCACTGCAGCGATATTGGAAGCATCGTGGAGAGCGATCAGCTCCAGCAATTCATCGGCACGCTCTGCGCCAGTTTCCGGCATGCCTCTGGTGAAGACATTCTCCGGTATCAGGGTATGGGGCAGGTGATCGGCATCGACCCCCTGTCCATACAGCGCGCGATTAGCACCGATACCGCCCACGCTGAAACCGCCAAAATTGACTCCATGGTAGCCTTTGGCACGACCGATCAACTTGGTCTTGGTTGGCTTTCCCTTCTTGCGCCAGTAGGCACGGGCAATTTTCAGAGAGGTGTCAGCGCTCTCAGAACCAGAGCCCGTGAAGAAGGTGTAATCCAGGCCGGCAGGCGTCAGCTCGCGCAGACGATGGGCCAACTCGAAGGCCTTGGGATGGCCGAACTGAAAGGCAGGGGCGTAGTCCAGCTCGCGCAACTGGCGGCTTACGGCGTCGGCGATCTCTGAACGGGAGTGCCCGGCCCCACAGGTCCAGAGTCCAGAGAGGCCATCGAAGACCTGGCGGCCTTGGGCATCGGTCAGATAGCTGCCCTTGGCCCCCACGATGATGCGCGGATCCCGCTTGAACTGGCGGTTGCCGGTGTAGGGCATCCAGTAAGCATCTATCTGCTCGGCGCTGAGTCCGGCGGCATAGGGAAATTCTCGAGCTGACATGGCGTTACCCCTGTTGTTCTTGCCATTGACGAAGGTTTCGTGATTCAGGCTAGACCTCACCTTTGATCAGATAAATCAAAAGGTGTTGAATTTCATTCAACCATTTGCTTAACTTTATAGCCTCGTCTGGCTAACCTGCGAGAAACCGACTTTGCTCAGCGGAAACGCCGTGGGAGGAACAGATGATGGATGAGGCACATGTCACACCGTAAGACCACGCCCATGGGCCAACCTGGCGACGCCGACCTGCGTTTGCTGAGAATCTATCGAAAGGTGGTTGAGTGCGGTGGATTCTCAGCCGCCGAGATCGAGCTGGGCATCAGTCGAGCTGCCATCAGTATGGCGATGAGCGATCTGGAAACTCGCCTCGGCCTGCGCCTCTGTCAGCGAGGCCGCAGCGGTTTTGCCCTAACCGAGGAGGGAGCGGAAGTATACGAAGCATCGCTCCAGCTCCTAGCATCGGTGGAAGGCTTCCGAACACGCGTCAACGGTCTGCATTCGAGACTCAAGGGCGAGCTCAATATCGGCATCACTGACAACCTGGTAACCATGCCCGAGATGCACATCACCCACGCCCTTAGCGCGCTCAAGGAGCGAGGTCCCGATGTGCGCATTAATATCCGTATGATTCCGCCTAGCGATATCGAGCTAGCCGTGCTTGACGGCCGTTTGCATACTGGGGTGGTACCGGCCCTCAAGACTCTACCGGGGCTGGACTATCTTTCACTGTATGAGGAAGCCTCACAGCTCTACTGCTCGGCCGAGCATCCTCTATTCAAATCTGCGGACATCACCACTAAGACTTTGGCCAGCTACGACGCCGTTGTTCCCGCCTATGCACAGACCCCTGAGATCAAGGCTATCCATGAGCCCCTCAAGGCTGCCGCCTCGGCGACCGACCGGGAAGGCATCGCCTTTCTTATCCTCTCGGGCCGCTATATCGGCTATCTACCCACCCACTATGCCGAAAGGTGGGTCCGTGACGGACGCATACACGCCTTGAACCCTGAGCGCTGGCACTATCTCACCCACTACAGCGCCATAACCCGTAAAGGGGCCCAGCCCAACCTGGTGCTGGAGAGTTATCTCGAGGAACTTGAGCGCTTGGTTAGCAAGTGAACTGGGACACACATCACCGCCAACCGCGTACTCCGTGCCTCTTCGTCGTTGGGTTTGGAACTCTCCCCCTGGGCTTGGCCAGGATATGACCTCCACGACGACAGGAAGCTTGGCATGGACGGCACGCAAGTTCTGCCCCTCGGCCTGGGCCCTGAGGCACCCTAGATTCTCAAAGATCAGGACCTCGACACCTCCTTGTCGCACCCACCACTGCCTGGATCAGTCAAGGGCGTCGCTCTTGCTGGCCAGGGAACATTCAAAGGGTATCGTGCGATCACTCCCAGGAACTTGCCCCTGGTCAACAGGGCCTGGAAGCTGGCGCTGGCTCTCGCTGCCGACTGCCCGGTTGTGTTCAAGCCCTCGGAGGTCACGCCCCTGCCAGAGCGAAGGTTCTTCGTAGCGGCGCGTCTCTATCGTGTCGTGCCGACCAGCAGCCGCCTTGCCACTGAGCGGCGTCATCCCGGTGATGACCGCCGGGGTGGTGCCCGCGCTGTTCTGCGAGACCCGCCGAACCAGACGCGACTCTCAGCGAGCCGGACGGCACATCCCTGCGGGGTGCTGCCTCAGGCCGGTGCCTGGTCTATCCTCATTCAGATCATGAGACTCCAGCCTCCCGACACTGTCCCCGAGCGCATCGGCTTCCTGCTGCTGCCGCGCTTCGCCATGGTGGCCTTCTTCTCGGCCATCGAGCCGCTGCGCATCGCCAACCGCATCGGCGGCCGGACGCTGTTCGAATGGGAGCTTATCAGCCGCGATGGCGAGCCGGTGGTGGCTTCCAACGGCATGCCCCTGGCGACCACCTGCGCGTTGGCCAAGGCATCGATCACGCCGAGCCTGGCGGTATGTGCCAGCTTCGAGCCCGAGCACGGCATCGATGACGAGCTGACCGCCTGGCTGCGCGAGCGTGCCGCGGCCGGCTGCGTGCTGGGCGGCATGGATACCGGCTGCTATGCGCTGGCCGCTGCCGGGCTGCTCGATAACCAGACAGTGACCCTGCACTGGGAGTCACTGCCCGACTTCCGGGCCCGGTTTCCTCGGGTCGACGCCGTGGAGTCGCTTTACGAGGTTACCGCCGAGGGCTTCTCCTGCGCCGGCGGCAGCGCCGCCATCGACATGAGCCTCGACCTGATCCAGCGCCGCCATGGCGAGGTGCTGGCCGACCGGGTCCGGGAGCAACTGATCCACGACCAGGGGCGCCAACCGGCCAGCCGCCAGCGTGGCCGTCCAGGCCAGGACGTTGATCCCATCCTCAATCGCGCTATCGCCCTTATGGAAGCCCACCTGGAAGCACCGCTGAGCATCCAGTCGGTGGCCGAGGAGTTGGGGCTCGGCTGGCGAGGCCTGGAGCGCCTCTTCGAGCGCTCCCTGGCCTGCACGCCTCAGCGATACTACGTTGAACTCCGTCTGACCCATGCCCACCGGCTGCTGCTAGAGACGCGACACCCGGTCATCCAGATCGCGCTGGCCTGCGGCTTCGCCTCGGCCTCCAGCTTCACTCGCGCCTTCCACCGCCACCATGGCGTGACGCCCAGCCAGCTTCGGCGGCGTCACCGGCCGGGCTGAGTGTCGAATTGGGCACAGTTCCTGTCGAATCGGGTCGCATGAGGCCCCGCCTTGACGGGCACCCTGTGGGGTACCGCAACGCCACCGGGAGCCCCAACCTGCCATGACCTCGCTACCCCTGACCCCCGACTACGATGCCTGGCCCATCGAGGCCGACCTCGAGGCCGTCTCCTTCACGCCGCGCCTGGTGACGGTGCGCTGGAGCGACGGACGTGAAAGCCGCTACCACGGCGTCTGGCTGCGCGAGAACGCCGCCGACGACACCACCGTCAACCCGGCGACCCGCGAGCGCATCCTGGATCTCTCCACCCTGCCCGCCTGGCCGGAGATCGCCGGTGCCGAGATCGACGATGCCGGCGCGCTGTGCGTGGACTTCGCCCTCGAGGATCGTCGACTGCGCTTCCATCCCGGCTGGCTGCGTGCCCACGACTACGACAACGCCGAGGATCCCGAGGCGCCGCTGGTACCGGTGACGACCTGGGAGGGCGGCCCCGGGGAAGGCCCGGACAGCCTCGACGCCGCGGGGCTGCTCGATACCGAGCCGGGCAGCGAGGACGAGGAGGCGATCCTCGCCCCGGCGCTTACGAGCGTTCTGGGCAAGGGGCTGGTGCGGTTGCGTGGCCTGCCCACCGAGCCCGATTCGCTGGAGGCCATCGCCCGGCGCATCGGCCCGGTGCGGCCCACCAACTTCGGGCTGCTGTTCGACGTCAAGGCCAAACCGGACCCGGACTCCAACGCCTACACCGCCATCGCCCTGCCGCCCCATGTGGACCTGCCGACCCGGGAATACCAGCCAGGGCTGCAGATGCTGCACTGCCTGGAGAACAGCGTGGAAGGTGGCGAGGCGGTGATGCTCGACGGCTTCGCCGTGGCCGAGGCGCTGCGCGAGCGCGACCCCGAGGCCTTCACCACCCTGACCCGGGTGCGCTGGTGCTACGCCAACACCGCCAGGACCACCGACTACGTCTGGTTCACCCCGATGATCCGCCTCGACGAGCGCGGCGAGCTGCTCGAAGTGCGCATCGCCGACTTCCTGCGCGGTCCCCTGCAGGCACCGTTCGAGGAGGTCGAGCCGGCCTATGAGGCGCTGATGACACTGCAGCGCATGCTGCATGAGCCCGAGTTCGCCATCCGCTTCACCTATGCGCCGGGGGACCTGGTGATCTTCGACAATCGCCGCCTGCTGCATGCCCGCGATGCCTTCGAGGGCGCCAGCGGCCACCGCTGGCTGCAGGGCTGCTACATGGAGCGCGACGAGATCCGCTCGCGCTACCGCATGGTATTGCGCTCGCGGCGTCAGCGGCGGGTCGCCGCCGGGGCCTGAGGCCCCTCCCCTGGCGGCCTGCCTATAACAGTAAAGCGATAGCGGTCCGTATCATCGCGCTCGACGCGACCGGCGACCCCGGGGGATGTCTACCCAGGTGGCCAGATCCAGACATAGGCACGTCGACTAGACGTCATCCTCGATGGGCTCTTGGGGCAAGCGGCGAACCCGCTTGGGAAGCAACGTCAAGCGCTCCCGCTGTGTCGCCTGTTAGCGTTTCGGTGTGTCCGGGTCATCGGTGAACAGAGAAACGCCGACCAGCGCCGCGGCTTCGAACCAAGTTCCGATGGCTACTCGGGGAGAGCCCTTGGCGACCTGATGGATCGTGACCACGCCGACGACAACCCGCTCAGTGAACTCGTCGGGATCCCCCCCTTACGAAGCCTTCCCTATTTGATCATCCGGGACCCTACATATAAAGAAATAGTGTAAGTCTTTCTACGCAAAGGCAAGGTGGCGTACTCCGGCTATAATGTAGCTACAAAGTGGCTACGAAATAGAAGGAGAGAATCATGAGTGCTGATACCGTGGTCCGAGCCCGCATCGACAGCGAAACCAAAGAGCGCGCCACCGCTGCCCTGGAGGCCATGGGCCTGTCCGTGTCCGACGCCATACGCCTGCTGATGCTGCGGATCGCCGACGAAAAGCGCCTGCCGTTTGCCGTGCAGGTGCCAAACGCCACTACGGCCAAGACTCTGGAAGAGCTGGAAGCCGGCAAGGGCAAGCGCTTTGATAGCGCGGATGCGCTGTTCGAGGATCTGGGCATCTGATGCTAACCCCGTACGTTCCAGCCAGATCAAGCGAGATGTGAAGCGGGTCCACAAACGCGGCAAGGACATGGATAAGCTGCGGTGCTTGCTGGGCCTGCTGCTCGTGCAAGCTCCCTTGCCGGCATGACTGCTCCTTACCATAAATCAAAGGGTTATGCACCGTCATGGGATGATATTCTTTTGTTATCCCACAAGGTGGGTTTTCTTACGCGGCATCTAGTACGCGCATTTCGACATGCAGCCCCGCTGCGACCACCATGTTCACCAGCGTATCGAGGCTAAACAGGTGGATTTTGCCACGCATCAGATCGGACACCCTGGGCTGAGTGACGCCCAGCCGCTTAGCGGCTTCGCCCTGGGTCCAGCCCTGCCGGGTAATGTGCTGCTCAAGGGCCATCATAAGACCGGAGCGAAGCTTCATGTTTTCCGCTTCGGCAGCAGTGTCCTCGATGGCGTCCCACACGCTGTCGAATGTCTCATTACTCATTGTGTCACCTCGCTTAGCAAGGCGCGGTACCTGGCTTCGGCCAGGTCGAGATCCGCCTTACTCGTCTTCTGGGTTTTCTTCTGGAAGCAGTGGAGGACATAGACAGCCTCGGCGAGCTTGGCGACGTAGATCACCCGAAACGCCCCGTTAGCGTCTCTGATGCGAATTTCCCGCACGCCTTGGCCAACGATAGCCATTGGCTTCCAGTCTTTCGGCTCAAGCCCCCGTTGCACCTTGTCGAGCTGGTATCCCACTTCCTGTCGGGCTGTCGCTGGGAACGCTCGGAGGTCGGCTAGGGCGCTACCTCGGAAATTTAGGGGTTTGTGTTCTGACATGCCGTGATTATACAAGGTTTTATATGAATCGCAATGTAGAGAGGCTCCGCGACGCGACCAGAGACCACGGGGGATGTCTGCCCGGGAAGCCATAACCAGACGTAGGCACGTCGACGAGACGTCATCATCGATGGGCGCTTGGGGGCGCGGCGAACCCGCTTGGGAAGCAACGTCACTCGCTCCTGCGGTGCCGGCGCTGCGCGTTTCAGTGTGTTCGGGTCATCGGTGAACAGCGACACGCCTACCAGCGCCGCGGCTTCAACGTCAGTCCCCATGGCCGCTCGGGGGGGGAGCCCTTGGCGACCTGACGGATCGTGACCACGCCGACGACAACCCCACTCAGCGAACTTTGTGAGATGAAAACAAAGTGTCATCCTTAGGAATAAAGTTTCATTCGCGGGTGAACATAGAGTTTCATTCTAATACGCAAATACTGAGTCACCCATTCATACCGGACCGTCCTGATGCCAGTTAGGGCATAGCTCAACCTGACAATTCAGCTTGACGATACATAATTATTTACTATGATTAAGATTGAATCGTTCTGATGCAAAGGAGGTCACGATGGCCACCACCAAAACTCGATCCGTTACCGCCCACGTCCCTGTAGAGCTGGCCGAGCGAGTCGATGAAATTGCCAACCGTCTGGATCGCTCCAAAAACTGGATCGTCAAGCAAGCCCTGGCCGCCTGGCTTGACCAAGAAGAGGAGCGCGACCGCCTGACCCGCGAGGCTCTGACCGATGTGGATATCGGTCATGTCATCGACCATCAGGCCGTGCAGGCCTGGGCCGACAGTTTGAGCACTGATACCCCGCTGCCAGTGCCACGCTGATGGAATTGAAGTGGACGAGCAAGGCCCTATCCGATCTGGTACGCCTCTACGAGTTCTTGGCACCAGTGAATCAGCCCGCAGCGGCCCGCACGGCGCAGCAGCTCACAGCTGCACCAACCACCCTGCTGACCAACCCGCGTATCGGCGAGCTTCTGGAAGAATTCGAGCCGCGTGACGTGCGGCGGATTCTGGTCGGCCATTACGAGATGCGCTACGAGATCACGGATTCCACCATCTATCTGCTACGTCTGTGGCATACCCGTGAGGACCGCTAGCCTTGGATGCGAGTCATGCCTAGCCGCGCCACTCAAGCCGGCGCGGCTGATTGTGGACGAGAAGCTGCACTTGGCCCGTACCGGCAGCCTCGCTGATCATACCTGCGCGAGAAAGGATGATACTTTACCTTGCAGCCTGGCTGCCCATGACCATAAATCAAAGGGTTACCCCCACCATAGGATGATATTCTTTTGGTTCTTCGTCGCTTCACGTGGATTTGGCCTGATCGAACAGGCGGCCCACCGGGCTGCCAATCAGGTAGATCATGGCGATGAAGTTGGCCTCGTTCCGGTAACCGCGTGCGCGTGACCGAGCCGCCTGGAACAGGCCGTTCATGCCTTCCAGTCGGGCGTTGGTCAGTCCCGAGATCCACCGCCTGACCACCGCGTCGGCGTGCCGCTCCAGCGTCGCCAGGGCCTTCCCCATCGGCTTCAGGAAAGGCTTCTCCGAAACCGCCGCCTTCATGACCTTGAGGTAGTTCGTGATACGCCACCGAGCCGCCCGCGGTGTCGGGGCCTTCTGGATCCAGCGCAGCTTCTCCTTGATCACCCAGGCGTCGGACGTGGCGCTCTGGTCGGCCACCAGTTCCTGGAGCGCCGCCAGCTGCTTGGGCGTCAGGTTCTCGTTGTCCAGGCTCTTCAGCAGGGCCCAGCGCAGCGACTTGGGGTGCCCCTGCTCCCGGCGCTCCTTCTTGCGCACCTCGTCCAGCCGCTTGGTGAAAGTCTGCACGATATGGAACCCGTCGACCGTGACGTCGGCCTTGGGAAGATGCTCGGCCACGCCGCTGAGGAAGGCCTGTGACATGTCGCACACGACCTCGACCACGTTGTCCGGATCGCCGCCATGGGCCGCCAGGAAGGTGCTGAAGGCCTTGATGGTGCCCTTGCCGTGGCCGGGGACGGCGAAGATCACCGGCTCCTGCTTGCGCTGCATGTCGAGGAACACCGTCACGTAACGCTGGCCGCGCCGAGAGGCGGTTTCGTCGACGCCGACGGTGGCCACGTTGCCCAGATCCAGTTCCCCCAGCATCCGGCCGACGTAGTGGTGCACGATGCGCCACAGGCGCTTGTCGGAGATCTCCAGCTGCCGGGAGACGGCCAGTACCAGCATCTCCTTGACCAACGACATGGCGGCTTGCTCGAACAGCAGGGTGAAGTCGCTGCCCGGTCGCGCCCAGGGCACCTCGATGCGCTTGACGCCATGCTCAGGGCACTTGGTGCGAGGCACCCGGGCGTGCAGGTAACAGTGATGCTGGAAGAAGTTCAGGTGCCGCCATGTCTTGTCGGCAAAGTCGTGGGCCGGCCAGGCCTTACCGCACTCGGGGCAGAGGTAGAGGCTGCCTCGCTCGGCTTCGACATAGAGATCGAGGCGGTGAGGCGACACGGCGGTATCCAGGTGCTGGTCCTTGAGGATCCAGGGCGCTTCCAGGCCCAGGGTCA
>NZ_JAWSUJ010000008.1:0-745 GCF_033549285.1 Halomonas sp. | reverse complement strand
AGAGATCGAGGCGGTGAGGCGACACGGCGGTATCCAGGTGCTGGTCCTTGAGGATCCAGGGCGCTTCCAGGCCCAGGCCGAGGGTCAGAATCTGGGTGCCGTCCATGCCATACCTCCTGTCGTCGTGGAGGTCATATCCTGGCCCAGCTCAGGGGGCGAATTCCACACCCAACGACGAAGAGCCCTTTATAGCCCCCATGGCCGGGGTAGGCGTCAGTCATCAGTGGATCTACTCCTTGATCTGGGATGACAAGGCGCATGGCGGCGATCTCTGGCAGCATCTCCGTCAACCCAAACGTCGCAGCAAGCACCGTGCCCAGGCCAAGAGCGCTGGGCTTGGCAAGATCCCTAACCGTGTAGGCATCGAGCACCGACCGGCTGAGGTCGATGACCGGCGTTTCATCGGTCACTGGGAGGGCGACACCGTGATCCAGGGGCACAAGCAATCAGGCCTGGTCACTCTGGTCGAGCGTCGCAGCGGCTATCTGCTGGCGGCACGGCTGCCCAGGATCTCGGCGGAGCTGACGAAAGCGGCCATGATCCGCCTGCTGAAGCCTCGTCGGGGCGCTGTCCAGACCATCACGCTGGACAATGGCTCGGAATTCGCCGACCACGAAGCCGTGGCCAAGGCGGTGACAGCAGCGACGTACTTCTGTGATCCCTACTGTTCCGGGCAGCGTGGGACCAACGAGAACACGAATGGCCTGATACGGCAGTACTTTCCCAAGGGAACGGACTTCCGCCA
>NZ_JAWSUJ010000007.1:0-77983 GCF_033549285.1 Halomonas sp. | reverse complement strand
GTGGCGCTATGGCCCGGTGGAGTGCATCACCACCGACCGCTGCCAGGCCCACTCGCGGGTAGCCAATGCCTACAGTGCACTGCTCTCCTCGGCCGGCGTGAACCACGGCAGCTGGTGCGTCAGCGTGGCGCCCGCCGCCGTGCCCGGCGAGCCCGCCCGTATCACCAGCTGCGACAGCCAGGCGCCGATCGTCGGGATCGACAACCGCGTCGAGACCAGGCCCGACGACAGCGGCACCCGACTCAATGCCGAGCGCGTGCTGCGCGACAGTGGCGACGTCATGGTGGTGAGCGGACAGATCTCCACCAATGCCCGTCCCCGCACCATCTACCGCGCCAGCTCCGACCCGGCGCGCCAGAGCGCGGCGACCCTGCTGGCGATGCTGGAACAGGCCGGAATCGGGGTGCGCGACGGTGCCGGCGTGGCGTCCACCGAGCCGCCGGCCGAGGCACGCGCCCTGGCCTACGTGGAGAGCGAGCCGCTTCAGGAAGTGCTGCTGCGCACCCTCAACCACTCCAACAACTTCATGGCCGACCAGCTGGCGCTGAACCTGGTGGAGTCTCCCCGCGCCGGCCTGGTGCAGGCCGGCGGGGCGCTGGAGGCCTTCGTGGCCGGGCTGCCCGACCACGGGCCCGTGACCCTGCGCAGCGGCAGCGGCCTGACCCCGGAGAACCGCACCTCGGCGGCGGGCATCACCGCCCTGCTGGAGAGCATGTACCGCCGGCCGGCGCTCTTCCCCAGCTTCGTCGCGGCCCTGCAGTCGCCGGCCAACGGCGTGATGCGTTTCCTGCGCCGCGGCTCGATGACCTTCCAGCAGCATGTCATGCTCAAGACCGGCACCCTCAACCAGCCGGTGGCCGTGCGCGCCGTGGGCGGCTACTTCCGCACCCGCAGCGGGCAGTGGGGCGTGTTCGCGGCGGTCGTCAACGGCACCTCCAGCACACCCTGGCTCAACTGGCAGCAGGTGCTCGACCCGCTGGCCGCCGATCTCGAGGCGATGATCGATGCCCACTGAACCCCCGGAGCGCGCGACATGAAGCCAGGACACACCGGCTGGCAGCACCTGGTGCATTCCACCCGCTACTCCCTCAAGGGGCTCAGGGCGGCCTTTCGCAACGAGGCCGCCTTCCGCCAGGAGCTCGGGGTCTGCGGGGTCCTGCTGCCGCTGGCCTGGTGGATCGGTCAGGGGCCGGTGGAGTGGGTCCTGCTGGTCGGCAGCTGCCTGCTGGTACTGATCGTGGAGCTGCTCAACAGCGCCATCGAGAACGTGGTGGATCGCATCGGCACCGAGCGCCACGAGCTCTCGGGGCGCGCCAAGGACATCGGCTCGGCGGCCGTGATGCTGTCGCTCTTCACCGCCGGCCTGACCTGGGGGTTGCTGGCCTGGGAGAAATTCCTCGGCTAGGCCGGGTTATGGGGCGGGGCAGGCTTCGCTATGCTGGAGGCATTCGAGAACCGGATGCGAGATGCCCATGGCCCTGCCCGATGACTTCCTGCCGCTGGATGACATTCCCGAGCCCCTGAGGGCTCCCCTGGCGCATGCTCGCGACCGGCTGGCGAGCTCGCTGGAGCAGGCCGACAATCTGGCCGACATGAACGGCAGCGACTCCCCGCTGGAGGACTGGCTGGCGCTGTCGGATGCGCGGCGCCGTGAGCTGGCGCAGGTGCTGGCCATCTCGACCTTCGCCGCCGAGACCCTGGTGCGCTATCCGGAGTGGCTGTTGCACCTGGATGCCAGCGGCGAGCTGGATACGACGCCCACCGCGGAGGCCCTGCGCGACTGGCTCGACGAGCGGCTGGAGGCCGCCGAGGACGAGGCGGCCCTGCATGGTGCCATCCGCCGCTTCCGCCGTGCCCGCATGCTGGGCATCGTCTGGCGTGACCTGACCCGCCCCCCGGGCATCGACATGTGGGCCACTAGCGGCGCGGTGTCGCGGCTCGCCGAGACCTGCCTGGAGGGTGCCCTGGCCTGGCTCGAGGCCCATTTCGCGCCGCGCTGGGGGCGACCCGCCTCGCGTCGCGATGGCAGCGAGCAGCGGCTGGTGGTGCTGGGCATGGGCAAGCTCGGCGCCGGCGAGCTGAACCTCTCCTCCGACATCGACCTGATCTTCGCCTTCCCCGAGAAGGGCGAGACCGAGGGCGGGCGGAAGTCCCTGGAACACCAGGAGTATTTCACCAAGCTCGGCCAGCGGCTGATCACTGCCCTGGACGCGGTGACCGCCGACGGCTTCGCCTTTCGCGTCGACATGCGCCTGCGCCCCCTGGGGGATGGCGGCCCCCTGGTGGGTAGCTTCTCCTCGCTGGCCGGCTACTACCAGGACCAGGGGCGCGAGTGGGAGCGCTACGCCATGCTCAAGGCGCGACCGGTGGCCGGCGACCTGGGCGCGGGGGCCGAGCTGCTCTCCAGCCTGCGCCCCTTCGTCTATCGCAGGTACCTGGACTTCGGCGCCATCGAGTCGCTGCGCGAGCTCAAGTCGATGATCAACCGCGAGGTCCGGCGCAAGGGCATGCAGGGCAACATCAAGCTCGGTCCCGGGGGCATCCGCGAGGTGGAGTTCGTGGTCCAGGCCTTCCAGCTGATCCGCGGCGGCCGCGATACCGAGCTGCAGGTCACCTCGCTGAAGACCGCCCTGGAGCGCCTCCCCGAGCTCGGCCTGCTGCCACCGGAGGTCGTCGATGAGCTGATGCCCGACTACGTCTTCCTGCGCGACCTGGAGCATGTGCTGCAGGCCCTGGAGGATCGCCAGACCCAGACCCTGCCCGACGACGACACCGATCGCGAGCGGGTGGCCCTGGCACTCGACATGGAGGACTGGCCGGCGGTGATGGCGCGCCTCGACGAGGTGCGCGAACGGGTGCGCCGGCACTTCGATGCGGTGATCGCCGAGCCCGAGGAGGAGGTGGAGGAGCCCGATGACGCCGACCAGCCCGCCGGTGCCGTCGGCCTGGAGGAGTGGCGCGCGATGTGGCGCGGCGAGCTGGAGGAGGACGAGGCCCGGGAACTGCTGGAGGAGGCCGGCCTGGCGGAGCCGGATGCCGCCCTGCGCCGGCTGCGGGCGCTGCGCCAGTCCCGCCAGGTCCAGGCCATGCAGCGCATCGGCTTCGAGCGGCTCGAGGCCCTGCTGCCGCTGCTGCTCGATGCCGTGGCCGGAAGCGAAACCCCGGACCTGGCCCTGGAGCGGGTGCTGCCGCTGGTCGAGTCGGTGTTGCGACGCACCGCCTACCTGGCGCTGCTGCGCGAGAACCCGGACGCCCTGGGGCACCTGATGAAGCTGTGCAGCGCCAGCCCCTGGATCGCCGCCCAGCTCGCCCGCCATCCCATCCTGCTCGACGAGCTGCTGACGCCGGAGACCCTCTATACGCCGGCCGACAAGGAGCGCCTGGCCGACGAGCTGCGCCAGGCCCTGGGGCGGCTTCCCGAGGATGACGAGGAGGCCCAGCTCGAGGCGCTGCGGGTCTTCAAGCATGCCCAGGTGCTGCACGTGGCGGCCTCCGATATCGCCGGCACCCGCCACCTGATGAAGGTCAGCGACTACCTCACCTACATCGCCGAGGTGGTCCTGGAGGCGGTGCTGGCAATGGCCTGGAAGCACCTGACCCGCAAGCACGGCTTCCCGGAGCGCCGCGAGGGCGGGCGCTGCGACAGCGAGGCCGAGTTCCTGGTGGTCGGCTACGGCAAGCTCGGCGGCATCGAGCTGGGCTACGGCTCCGACCTGGACCTGGTGTTCCTCCACGACGGCGCCACCCAGGGGAGTACCGACGGCAAGCGTCCCATCGACAATGCCGTCTTCTTCACCCGGCTGGGCCAGCGCATCATCCACCTGCTCACCGCGGTGACGCCGGCGGGCAGCCTCTACGAGGTGGACATGCGCCTGCGCCCCTCGGGCAACTCGGGGCTGCTGGTCTCGACGCTCTCGGCCTTCGCCGACTACCAGCGCGAGCAGGCCTGGACCTGGGAGCACCAGGCCCTGGTGCGGGCCCGGGTGGTGGCCGGCCATCCGCGCCTGGCCGAGTGCTTCGACGCGATTCGCGGCGAGATCCTCGGCCGAAAGCGCGACCTCGAGGCGCTGCGCGAGGAGGTGGTCAAGATGCGCCATAAGATGCGTGACCACCTGGGCGGCAAGAGCGGGGAGGGCGAGTTCGACCTCAAGCACGACCCCGGCGGGATGGTCGACATCGAGTTCCTCTGCCAGTACGCCGTGCTGGCCATGGGCCATGAGACGCCGGAGCTGCTGGGCTACAGCGACAACATGCGCATCCTCGAGACCCTGGAGGCCACCGAGCGCCTGCCGGCCGAGACATGCCGACGGCTGCGCGAGGCCTACCTGGCCCTGCGCAGCGCCGCCCATCGCGCCTCCCTGACCCGCGAGCCCGTCCGCGGACGCGACGAGGCGTTCCAGGAGCACCGCCAGGTGGTGATCGAGGCCTGGCAGCGGCTGCTCGAACCGCCAGGTCACTGAGCGTGTCGAGCTCGACATGGTGCGCGGCAGGCAGGCCAGCCGGCTGACGCCGGTGGCCTGATCCCTCTACCTACCTTGTCTCCCCGGCCCCTCGGGGAGTGAAAGCCCGCGCCCCGCCTGTGATCCACAGGCGGGGCGCCGTGAATCCGCACCATCGCGGTGCCGCGATCACGGAATTCCTCAGTAACCGTTGCCTTGGGGCTTCCCGCTGTCATTACAGCGGGTTAACAGGCCATAGCGCCGCCTTTTCCCTGCCATTGCCCCTTCCGCGGGCGAAGCGGGCCGGCAAAGTATCCAGATTGGTCATTTCGCCAGGATGGTCGCGTTGCGGTGAATCAAGCCCCGGCCCTAAGCTCCCCCTGACCCTGACAAGCCCCTCCGGCGAGTCGGCGAGAGCAGACTAAAACAAAGCAGGTGACAACATGTTCTACAAAACAGCGCTAGCGACCAGTGTCATGATTCTCTCCGCGGGCCTTGCCCAGGCCGAGGAGTCCTACCGGATCGGCATCACCCAGAACAATGTCGGTGTCGACAGCTACCAGACGACCTATGAAAGCGCCTTCGAGGCGGCGGCCGACAAGCATGGCAATGTCGACGTCGTCGTGCTCGATGCCGGCGGCGATGTGGCCCGCCAGATCGGCCAGGTGCGCAACCTCATCCAGCAGCGTGTCGATGCTATCATCATCTGGCCGACCAACGGCCAGGCGGTGATCCCGGCCATCCGCCAGGCCCACAAGGCCGGTATTCCCGTCGTGGTGACCAATTCCAAGATCGCCGAGGCCGGCATGGAGTATATCGCGGCCTTCTCCGGCCCCGACAACGTCCAGCAGGGGGCCTCCTCTGCCGAGATGATGTGCGAGGCCCTCGATGGCGAGGGGCAGATCGTGCAGATCGCCGGCCAGCCGGGCTATACCACCGCCATGGAGCGTGCCCAGGGCTTCGAGGAGAAACTGGCCGAGGCATGCCCCGGGGTCGAGCTCGTGGAGACCCAGCCCGGTGACTGGAACCGTGAGAAGGCCCAGCGGGTCATGGAGAACTTCCTCACCAAGTATGACGATATCGACGGTGTCTATGCCGGCGATGACAACATGGGTGTCGGTGCCCTGAACGCCGCCAAGAGTGCCGGCCGTGCCGATGAGATCGTGTTCATCGGTGCCACCAACTTCGCCGTGGGCTATGAGGCCATCGAGCGTGGCGAGTACTACGGCTCCATCTACCAGTCACCGATCGATGACGCGGAAGCGGCGCTCCAGACTGCCCTCGATGTCCTGGCAGGTGAAGATGTGCCGAAGATGAACTTCTTCGAGACACCCAAGATTACCGCCGACAACCTCGCCGAGTTCGACAAGCCCGTGTTCTGAATATCGCAAGTCTCGGGGCAAGAAGGGAACTCGTGCCATCCCACGTATCCCAGGCCAATGGCTCCGCAGCGGTGTATCAAGACCGTTTCGGAAAGCAGAAAGCGACACTCCGTTGGCCATGACGAATGGTCAGAACGTCTCTCGATTCGGTGGCATGCCCCAGGGCATGCCAACGGGGCGTCGACTGCAACGGAAACATCCTGGCCTTCAGTCCGTAGCGCCAAAATAGGTGAGTATCATGGCTTCTGTAGAACAAGGTAAACAAGCCATCATGCTGAATAAGAAGTATAAGGCAGGTCTCCTGAACTTTCTTTCCTCTCAGGGTATCCTGGTCTTCTTCCTTATCTGCATGTTTGCTTTCTCGCTGTTCTCCGAACAGTTCCTCTCCCAGTCTAACATCATGACCGTGGTCCGCCAGGCCTCGATCATCGGCATCATTGCCGTGGGTGTCACGGTAGTGATCATCGGCGGTAATCTGGATCTCTCCGTCGGGTCGATGCTCTCCTTCTCGACGGTGCTGGTCGTCGATCTGCATGACAAGATCGGGCCAGCCGGTGCCATCATCCTGATGTTCGTCCTCACCCTGCTGATCGGGGCCGTCAATGGCTTCCTGATCGGCTTCATGAGGCTGAATTCGCTGATCGTCACCCTGGCAATGCTGTCGGCGATCCAGGGGTTGGTGCTGATCTACAGCGGCGGCAAGAACGTCGATATCGCCAACCAGAGCGACACCTGGTTCGCCTTCTTCGGACGAGGCTATGTGCTGGGTATCGCGGTGCCAGTGATCCTCTTCGCCGTGCTCGCGATCATCGTGCAGGTCGCCATGTCCTACACCAGCTATGGCCGTCGCATCTTCGCCGTCGGCGGTAACCCGGCCGCCGCCGTCTATTCCGGCATCCGCAAGAACTGGTGCGTATTCAGTACCTATCTGATCTCGGCCTTCTGCGTGGCCTGTGCCGCCCTGGTGCTGGGCTCGCGGGTCATGGGGTCACAGAACAACGTCGGGCAGGGCTACGAACTGCTGGTGCTGGCCGGGATCATCCTCGGGGGAACCAGCCTGCTGGGCGGAGCAGGGAGTGTCTGGAAGACGATCATCGGGGTGCTGATCCTGGGCTTCATCCAGAATGGCCTGCTGCTGCTGGGGTATCCCTATTACACCCAATGGCTCGTCACCTGGGTGATCATCATCCTGGCGGTGTGGCTGGACCTTGCCAACAAGCGCAAGCGTCTGTTCACGACTCACTCCTGAACCTGGTGATCAACATGATTAACATGAAGGATTTTCTCAAGGGCAGTGGCTTTATCCAGCCGATCTGGGTGTTTGTCATCGCCATTACCATCTTCTTCAGCTTCATGTCGGAGTACTTCCTCTCCGTCGGAAACCTGAGCAATATCCTTGTCCAGACCTCGACCATCGGGCTGATTGCCCTGGGCATGACCTACGTGATGATCAACGGCAACATCGATCTCTCGGTGGGTGCCGTCCTGGGGCTGGCGGCATCCTTGTCGGTCGGCCTTCAGGACTATGGCGTCACCATCGCCGTCATCGCCGCCCTGGCATCAGGTCTCGTGCTGGGTGCCATCAATGGCCTGATCGTCTGGAAGACAGGGGTCAACGCCTTCATCGTGACCCTGGGGGCCATGATCGGTGTCCGCGGCCTCATCTTCGTCTACACCGAAGAGCAGTCCTTCTACGCCACCAATTTCGCCTTCTCCGACTTCGGGACCGCCTCGATCGGGCCGATCCCCGTGCTCGCCATCATCTTCCTCGTCTGCACCCTGGTGATGCACCTGGTGCTGAAGAAGACCGGCCATGGTCGCAATACCTTTGCCGTGGGCGGCAACCCCGAGGCTGCCCTGGATGCGGGCATCCGTATCGGCCGTCACATGATGATCAACTTCATCATCGTGGGGTTCTTCGCCGCCCTCGCCGGGGTGCTCCTGGCGACCCAGATGGGCGCCGCCACGCCGAACCTGGGCCGTGACTACGAGCTCTGGACCATCACGGCCGTGGTGCTCGGTGGCACCAAGCTGACAGGGGGGTTCGGCAGCATCACCGGCACCCTGGGCGGCGTGCTGGCCATCGGCATCCTGCGCAATGGCATGAACCTGATGCAGGTGCCGGCCTTCTACGTGCTGGTCATTCTCGGCGTCATCCTGATCTCGGTGCTGATCATCGACCAGCGGCTCAACGTCCATGCCAGCAAGGGAGTCAGCATATGAGCACTGCAGCCATGAACCGGAACGCCGATCGCCGTGCGAGTTCCTCGGGCCCCGTCCTGTCATTGATCGACATCACCAAGAAGTTTCCGGGTGTGGTGGCCCTGAACAAGGTCAGCTTCGACGTCAGGGCGGGCGAGGTCCATGCCCTGCTGGGCGAGAACGGCGCCGGCAAGTCCACCCTGATGAAGGTGCTGGCCGGCAAGCACCAGCCCAACGGGGGGAAGATCATCCTCGCCGGCGAGGAGAAGTCCTTCGAGAACCCCAAGCAGGCCAAGAAGAGCGGCATCGTGCTGATCCACCAGGAGCAGTCGCTGGTCCCCGAGATGTCGGTGGCAGAGAACATCTTCCTGGGCAGCCTGCCGCTGAAATGGGGCAACCGCGTCGACTGGAAGAAGCTGCACGCCGACAGCACCGAGATACTCAAGCGCCTCAAGTGCACCTTCAGCTCCCGCGACATGGTCAGCAACCTCTCCATCGCCAAGAAGCAGATGGTGGAGATCGCCCGCGCGCTGGTCTTCACGCCCAGGATCGTGGTCTTCGACGAGCCGACGGCATCACTGACCGATCACGAGAAGCCGGTGCTCTACGACATCATCCGTAACCTCCAGGAGCAGGGGGTCGGCATCGTCTACATCTCGCACCGCATGGACGAGATCTTCCACCTCTCCCAGCGCATTTCGGTGCTGCGGGACGGCGAGTACAACGGGACCCTGAACACGGCTGACACCAGCGAGGATGAGGTCACCAAGCTGATGATCGGCAGGACCCTCGAACTCGATCATGCCAGCAAGCCCAGCGAGTTCGGCGAGAAGATGCTGGAACTGCGTCACCTCACCGTGAATGGGGTGTTCGAGGACATCAGCTTCAGCGTCCGCAAGGGTGAGATCGTCGGCATGTACGGCCTGGTCGGTGCGGGCCGCTCCGAGGTCGCCGAGACGATCTTCGGTCTGCGTCAGCCATCGGCCGGCGAGATCCTGCTCGAAGGCAAGGCCGAGACGATCCATTCCAGCCACGATGCGGTCGTCAAGGGCATCGCCCTGGTCCCCGAGGATCGCAAGGATCAGGGCCTGATCCTCGGCATGAACTGTCGCGACAACATGACCCTCTCGGCGCTTGGCAGTGTCTCCTCCATGGGCTTCATGAAGACCGGGGAAGAGAAGGTCGTCTACGACAAGTACCAGCAGGCGATGAAGATCAAGACGCCCAGCTGGCGCCAGAAGGTCGGCAACCTCAGTGGCGGCAACCAGCAGAAGATCGTCATCGGCAAGTGGCTGCATACCCATCCCAAGCTGCTGATCCTGGATGAGCCGACCCGCGGCATCGACGTGGGCTCCAAGGCCGAGATCCATGCGCTGATCAAGGAGCTGGCCCGGTCGGGCTATGCGGTGCTGGTGATCTCATCGGAAATGCCCGAGGTGCTGGGTGTCAGCAACCGCATCATCGCGATGTACGACGGCCGGGTGACGGCGGAATTCGACGGCGATGCGGTATCCGAGGACAAGCTGGTTCAGGCCATCACCGGACAGTACGTCACGGACGCCCGCGGGCCTGCCCCCGCGGCCTCTGCCTGATGGGCCCACGCGACCCGCGCCGGACCTTCCCACGCAATCACGAGGACACCACCATGATGCCCTTCATCTACAACGGCCTGCCGTCACGCGTCATCTTCGGCCAGGGAACTCTCTCCCGACTCGCCGAGGAGGTCCGTGAGCTGGGCTGCCACCGGGCCCTCGTCCTGGCAACGCCCGAGCAGGCCGGCCAGGCCCGCGAGGTGCTCGCCCAGCTGGGCGAGCTCGGCGCCGGCCTCTTCGCCGAGGCCAGGATGCACACCCCGGTCGAGGTCACCGACGCGGCGATGCGCCACGTGGAGGAGCTCCAGGTGGACTGCACCGTGGCCATCGGGGGCGGCTCCACCATCGGCCTGGGCAAGGCCATCGCCCTGCGGACCGGCCTGCCCCAGGTGGCGATTCCCACGACCTATGCCGGCTCCGAGATGACGCCGATCCTCGGCGAAACCCGGGACGGCCTCAAGACGACCCAGCGCACCCTCGAGGTACTGCCCGAGGTGGTGATCTACGACGTCGACCTGACGCTGGGTCTGCCGGTCGGCATGTCCGGCACCAGCGGCATCAATGCCATCGCCCACGCGGTGGAGGCGCTCTACGCCAAGGACCGCAACCCGGTGGTCTCGCTGATGGCGGAGGAGGGGATTGCCGCCCTGGCACGCAGCCTGCCGGTGATCGCCAAGGAGCCGGCCAACCAGGAGGCGCGTTCGGATGCCCTCTATGGCGCCTGGCTGTGCGGTGCCTGCCTCGGCTCCGTCGGGATGTCGCTGCATCACAAGCTCTGCCACACCCTGGGCGGCTCCTTCGACCTGCCCCATGCCGAGACCCATACCATCGTGCTGCCCCACGCCGTGGCCTACAACGCCGGGGCCGCCTCGGAGGCGATGTCCCGCATCGCCCGGGCGCTGGGCAGCGACGATGCGGCCGGCGGGCTCCATGACCTGGCGCGCGCCGTGGGGGCGCCCCTGGCCCTGGCCGACATCGGCCTGCAGGAGAGCGATATCGACCGGGCGACCCAGATCGCCACGAGCAATCCCTACTGGAATCCCCGCGAGATCGAGGCCGAGGGCATCCATCGCCTCCTGAGCGATGCCTTTGCCGGCCGTCGACCGACCCCAAGGGAGGTGACCGACGCATGAAGACCCTGCTGACCAATGCCACCGTGGTGACCATGGACCCCGAGATCGGCGATCTGGCCGATGGCCAGGTGCTGGTGGAGAACGATCGTATCCTGGTGGTTGGCCAGGACCTTCCCGCCGAGGGCGCCGAGGTCATCGACTGTCGGGGAGGCATCCTGATCCCCGGCCTGGTCAATGCCCATATGCATACCTGGCAGACGGCCCTTCGCGGCGTCGCCGCCAACTGGACGCTGCTCGAGTACTTCGGCCATGTGCATCGCGGCCTGGCGACCCTGTTCAGCCCCGATGACATCCATATCGCCACGCGCATGGGGGCGCTCAACCAGCTCAACTGCGGCACCACCACCCTGGGTGACTGGTGCCACAACAACCCCACGCCCGAGCATACCGATGCGGCGATTCGCGGGCTCGAGGCGTCCGGTATCCGGGCGCTGTTCTTCCATGGCTCGCCCAAGCCGGACCCCAAGCCGGGCCAGCCGCACTTCAGCGAGATTCCCCATCCGCGCGGCGAGGTCGAGCGGCTGCTCGCCGGCCCGCTGGGCGACCGCGACGGGCGCGTGACCCTGGGCCTGGCCATCCTCGGGCCGCACTACTCCACCCTCGATGTCACCCTGCACGATTTCGAACTGGCCAAGGAGTTCGGCCTGGTGGCCTCCATGCACCAGGGCGGCGGCAAGGCGGTCACCCCCGGTGGCTGGGACGTGATCGAGGAGAAGGGACTGCTGGGGCCGGACATCAATATCGTGCACGGGCAGAGCCTCAGCGACGGGCAACTGGCGCGGTTCTGCGAGAAGGGCGTGACCTTCTCCATCGCGCCGGAGAACGAGATGACCCAGGGGCACGGCTTCCCGATCACCGGCCACGTTCGCCGGCACGGCGGCGTCGTCTCCCTGGGGGTGGATCTCGAATCGGTGATCTCCGGGGACATGTTCACGGTGGCCCGGATGGCGCTGGGCATGCAGCGCTCGCTGGACAACGATGCCTCGCGGCGCGAGCAGGGCAGCATTCCCGACACCTCGACCATCCGGACGCGGGAAGCACTGCAGTGGATCACCGTCGATGGTGCCCGCGCCCTCGGGCTCGAGGATCGCATCGGCAGCCTGACCCCGGGCAAGCAGGCCGACATCGTGCTGCTCGACAGCAGCCAGCTGAACATGCAGCCGGTCAGTGATCCGGTCTCGACCGTGGTAATGCAGGCGAGTCTCGCCAATGTCGACAGCGTCATGGTGGCGGGAGAGTTCCACAAGCGACACGGCAAGCTGCTGGCGGACGTCGAGGAGGGGATTGGCCACCTGGCTGCCTCCGGTCACCGCATCTACGCCGAGCTTCAGTCACGCCAACAAGAGGGGGCGTCACAATGACAACCACCACCAAGGTAGCCTGGGTTGGCCTGGGCAAGCTGGGCTTGCCCATGGCAACGCGGATCGCCGCGGCCGGCTATCCCGTCCAGGGGTTCGATCTCAGCGCCGAGCGGATGGCGCTGGCCGAACAGGTCGGCATCACGGCACACGATGACCTGGCCTCCGCCGTCGAGGGCTGCCGCCTGGTCTTCGTCTCGATTCCCGATGACCGGGCGCTGCTGGGCCTGATGCTGGAGAGCGGCCAGTTGCTGGCGAAGCTGGCGTCGGGCAGCGTGCTGGTCGAGACCAGCACCGTCAGCATCGAGGCCTCCGCCAGGGTGGCCGCGGCCGCCGAGGAGCGGAGCATCGCCTACCTGCGCAGTCCGGTGTCGGGCAACCCGGTCGCCGCCGAGTCCGGCACCCTGTCGGCCATGGTCTCCGGTCCGCGCGAGGCACTGGATGAGGCAGTGCCGGTGATGGCCACCTTCACCAAGGCCCAGTACTGGCTCGGTGACGAGGAACAGGCGCGCTACGCCAAGCTGGCGATCAACCTGATGATCGCGGTGAGCGCCGGGATGATGGGTGAGGCGCTGGCGATGGCCCGCAAGGGCAACATCGGCTGGGAGGCGATGCTGGACCTGATGGCCGACAGCGCCGTGGGCTCGCCGATGGTCAAGTACAAGACCCAGCCGCTGAAGGACCGCGACTTCACCTCCACCTTCTCGGCTGCCCAGATGGCCAAGGACCTGGACCTGATCCTCGGCTGTGCCCATGGGGACGGTGTCGCCGTGCCCCTGGCCGCCCAGATGCGCGAGGCCTACAGCTCGCTGATCGGCACGGGGCACGGTGAGGATGACTACATCGCCACGATCCACCATACCGAGCGCCTCTCCGGGCTGCCGGCCATCGAGAGGAAATGACCCCATGCGAAACCTCAATGCCGAGAACATCACGGATGCCGTGATCGAGCAGTTCGCCGGCTGCAGTGACGAGCGCCTGATGAGCGTGCTGAACAGCCTGGTCACCCACCTGCACGCCTTCATCCGCGAAGTGGAGCCCACCGAGCAGGAGTGGACCCAGGCCATCGACTTCCTGACCCGCGCCGGCCAGATGTGCGACGACAAGCGCCAGGAGTTCATCCTGCTCTCCGACACCCTGGGCGTGACGATGCTGGTCGATGCCATCAACCACCAGACGTCCGACCCCATGGTGTCGGAAAGCACGGTGCTGGGTCCCTTCTACGTGGCCGACCCGCCCCAGGTCGCCCAGGGCGAGTCGATCGACTGGAACGTCGAGGGAGAGCCCTTCTTCGTGGAGGGGCGGGTGCATGACGGGCGCGGCGAGCCGCTGGCCAATGTCGTGGTCGATGTCTGGCAATCGGACAGCGAGGGGTTCTACGACGTCCAGAAGGAGCTCGAGAGTGCCTCGCTGCGGGCCAGGTTCACCACCGACGACCAGGGGCGCTATGCCTTCTGGACGGTGACGCCCTCACCCTACCCGATCCCTACCGACGGCCCGGTCGGCCAGATGCTGGAGATCACCGGTCGACATCCTTACCGCCCCGCCCATGTGCACTTCATGCTGATGGCCGAGGGCTACGAGACCCTGGTGACCCAGGTCTTCGCCGAGGACGACCCCTATCTCGACTCCGACGCCGTCTTCGGCGTCAAGGATTCCCTGGTCAGGGAGTATGAGCTGCTGCCGCCGGGAAGAGCACCGGATGGACGGTCGATGGAAGTCCCCTTCCGCCATCTGACCTACGACTTCGGCCTCAAGGCGAGCCGCTAGTCGCATCGCAAGAAGAAACCACCCAGAAACCACCATCCAGCAAGAGGAAAGCGACATGACTGCTATCGACAACACCGCGATCGAGACCCTGTTCACCGAGGCGCGTACCCATAACGTGTGGAAGGACCAGGATGTCAGCGAGGAGAAGTTGCGCGAGCTGTATCACCTGATGCATTTCGGCCCGACCTCCATGAACTGCCAGCCCCTTCGCGTGCTCTTCCTGAAGAGCCAGGAAGCCAAGGAGCGCCTCAAGCCGGCCCTGCTTCCCGGCAACCAGGAGAAGACCATGCAGGCGCCGGTGGTGGCCGTGCTGGGCTATGACACCGAGTTCTACCAGCACCTGCCGCGCATGTTCTCCCACAACAAGGATGCCAAGTCGCTGTTCGAGGGCAAGACGGACTTCATCAACTCCACGGCCTTCCGCAACAGCTCCATCCAGGGGGGCTACTTCATCCTGGCCGCCCGCGCCCTGGGGTTGAATGCCGGGCCGATGTCCGGCTTCAACAATGCGGCCGTGGATGAGGAGTTCTTCCCCGATGGCCAGGTAAAGAGCAACTTCCTCTGCAATCTGGGCTACGGCGATGCCTCGGCGCTCTTCCCGCGCCAGGATCGGTTCGAGTTCGACGAGGTCTGCCAGGTCGTCTGACAGGGCCGAGAGGCTGCCGCTTCGGTACGCCGAGGCAGGCACGGGACACTGCAGGTTCCTCCGATTTGGGCCGTGTTAGCACGGCCCTTTTTTATTCTCTTCCGGAAATCACGAGGCGTCATATGGTGCATGACTGGCAGTTCATTGTATTGATCATCATCGCCGTGCTGATTACCGGCATCTCGAAATCGGGCTTCGCCGGGGGCGTCGGGGTGGTGGCGGTGCCGCTGATCTCGCTGAAGGCCAGCCCGACCTTCGCCGTGGCCGTCATGCTGCCGCTGCTGATCGTCATGGATGTCTTCAGCCTGCGGGCCTGGTGGCGCCATCGGGTGGGGGCCGTGCTGTGGCTGATGTTTCCCCCGGCGGTGCTGGGCGTGGCGGTCGGCTACCTGACCTATGGCCGCTTCGATGAGGCCCTGCTCAAGGTGCTGCTGGGGGTGTTCTCGATCCTGTTCGGCCTGTGGGGGCTGCTCAAGCCCTTCCGCGGCCGCGTCATGCCGGTCTGGGTCGGCGGGATAAGCGGTGGCATCGCCGGCTTCACCAGCTTCATCGCCCATGCCGGGGGCCCGCCGCTCAACTTCTACCTGCTGCAGTGCCGGCTCTCCAAGGAGCAGTTCCTGGGAACCGCCGTGGTCTTCCTGGCCGCCACCAACCTGGTCAAGCTGGTGCCCTACGGCATGCTCGGCCTGCTGAATGTCGAGAACCTCACCATCGCGCTGCTGCTGATCCCGGTGGCCTGGCTGGGCGTGCGCTTGGGGCTGGTCATACAGAAACGGCTGAACGGTGAGCTCTTCTTCCGGATCATCCTGGGCCTGCTGATCCTGCTGGGCATTCGGCTGATCGTTGACGGCTGGGGGTAGCCGCGTCGGCGTCGCGATTGCCGCCAGGCGCGAGGCGGCGCTATCTTGTGGCTCTCCCTCCTTCCTGCCCCGAGGCGACCATGAGCGACCTCCCCGATGAGAGCCATCCCGAGGGGCCCTACGACAGGCTGTCCCAGACGCCGAGGCCGAAGCTCTCCAATACGGAGCTCTCGCGCTTCATCGACTTCATCGAGAAGTTCGAGGAGGAGACCGAACACTCGCTCTCCCTGAGCCACGGCTACCGGGAGATGCGCATGATGCTCCATCTCATGCGCAACCACCTCGCCGGCCGACTGACGACGCCCACCTCCCTGGCGGATGCCTCCGGGCTCTCCTACGGCACCGCCAAGCGCGGGATCGAGAGCATCATCCAGCGCGGGCTGATCCTGTCACGCCCCAGGACGAAATCGGGCAAGACCGTCTCCTTGCACCCCTCGCCCATGATGATCGATGAGTGGGAGGCCTATGCGCACCGGATCAAGGGCCTGCTGGGGCCCCTGTTTGGCGTGGATCCGGCGTCGGACACCGGTCGGCGGATCTTCCTCGACGCGGCCGCGACGGGTCGCGTGATCTCGCCGCCGGCGGTGCTTTCGGTTCGGCTCGAACTGAAGGGCGGGCTGCGGGGGCTCATCCACGCCGATCCCACCTTCATGGCGATGCATAACCTGAAGCAGCAGCTGGAGTCGGTCTTCGGCCTCGAGATCCACAACTCCGCCCGGTCGATCGACGACCTGCTCGAGGCGATCCTGGCCAATGCCGGTCGCCCGAAGTCCCGCTACGACCTCGTCGCCTGCGACCTCCCCTGGTTCGGCGAACTGGCGTCGAAGGGGATCCTGCTGCCCCTCGACCCCTTCATTCGTCGCGATGCCTACGACCTCTCCGATTTCCACTCGGTTGCCATTCAGAGCACGCGCTACGCCGGGCGGCAGTACGGCATGCCCCTGCAGACCACGCCGGAGCTGCTCTGCTATCGCAAGGACATCCTCGAGGAGGCGCAGCTCGCGCCCCCCACGACGACCGAGGAACTGGTCAAGGCGGCCAGGCGCCTGCATGACCCCGCGAGGGGGCGCTATGGCATCGCCTGGAACGCCGCGCGAGGCACGCCGCTGGGCCACACCTTCAGTTTCCTGATGGCCAAGTTCGGCCAACCGATCATCGACCTTCGCCGCTGTGAGGGTGGCTATGACTTCCAGCAGGCATCCGGGGAGGCGCTGCGACCGATGTTCCAGTCGGATGCGGCCTACCGCGCCTGCGAGTACATGCTGGATATCCTCAAGTACTCGCCACCCAACATCCTCCACATGGCCTGGTACGAGCGAGCCCAGGCCTATGCGAGCGGCGAGGCCTGCATGGCCTACTGCTATACGCTGCTGTCGCCGCTCATCGAGTTCGACCGGAATTCACCGGCCTGGGGAAAGACCGGCTACCTGCCGCACCCCGTCGGTAACCATGGCCGTCCGATCACCCCGATCGGAGGCTATGCCCTGGCCATTCCGGCCAACCTCTCGGAGGAGCGGATCGAGAGTGTCTGGACGGCGCTTCGTCACCTCACCTCGGCCAACATGTCCAAGCTCTACATCCTCAACGGCAGCCTGGTGACCCCGCGCTTCAGCGTCAGCCAGGACCCGGAGGTCTCGGCGCTCTCGCCGCTGATCGAGATCGTGGATGACATGGCGAGGAAGGACATCCTGCAGGCCTGGCCGCGCCCCCCGGTGCCGGGCATCACGGAGGTGATCAGTATCGCCGGGAACGAGATCTTCGAGGTGCTGGACGGGCGGCGTTCCATCAAGAAGGCCCTGTCCATGGCACAGGACAGGGCCGATCGGGTGATGCGCGACAGGGGGTATTACTGAGCCACCCGCCGGGTTGCCGGTGGCGTCACTGCATGATCATGCCGCCGTCGATCATCAGCAGCTGACCGGTCATGTAGTCCGACTCGGGGCTGGCCAGGAAGGAAGCCGTGCCGACCACATCCTCCGGGTAGGAGTAGCGCTTCATCAGGATCATCTTCTCGGCGAGCTCGTCCATGGACTGGCCCTGCTTGTCGAACTTGCCGATGCTGACCAGGTCCTTGTCGAGCTGCTCCCACAGCTCGGTGCGCACGACACCGGGGCCATAGCCGTTGACGGTGATGTTGTGGTCGACCAGCGCCTTGGCGCCACCGTTGATCATCGCCAGCACGGCATGCTTGCTGCAGGCGTAGGGCACCACGTCATCGAAGGCCTGGCGCGACAGGATGGAGCCGACATTGAGGATCTTGTAGGGCCCGTTCTCCTTGCCCTGCTCGATCATCTGCTTGGCGGCTTCCTGCATGCCGAGCAGGCAGCCCAGCGCATTGACGTCCATGATCTGTTGCCAGTTCTCCTCGGTGATATCGAGGAACATCAGTGGCTTGTTGATGCCGGCGTTGTTGACCATGACATTGAGGCTGCCGAAGGCCTCGACGGTGGCCTGGACGGCCGCCTTCATCTGCTCACGCTCGGTCACGTTGAGCTTCACCGCGATGGCCTTGCCGCCGTCCCTGCCGTTGATGCGCTGGGCGACTTCTTCGCAGCCTTCGATGTTCAGGTCCGCCACGCACACATTGGCGCCCTGTGCGGCATAGTGTTCGGCAACGGCGGCACCCATGCCACGCGCGGCACCGGTAATCAGGCAGTTCTTTCCTTCAAGACGGGTCTTGTCCATGGTGTCACCTCGGGGTCTTGTTGTGGGTCTCTCCATGCCACCACCGACCTGATGGCCTGTCGTCTGGGCGCATGGAGCCTGGATAGACAAGGAATCCTGTCACGCCTGCTTTCGCGTCAACGATGCGTCGTGTTTCCTTGTTGATCCGTATTGTCGGCAGGGCGGCATGGCAATGACAGTTGCCCCCGGGGCCAATCTGGCCAGATTGGATGTTTTGCGATGGCGCGAGGATAAGCGGGTGGCGCTACAGCTTTGACAGGGCCATCTCCAGGCCCGTTAGGTCCATGGTGGTGACCACGTCATCGGGAAAGGGCGAGGCCGAGGGGTCGGCGGTCACGCCGATGAAGGCCGTACCGTTGGAGCGTGCGGCACGGTAGTCGTTGTAGGAGTCGCCGATCATCACGGTATCCGCGGGAACGTGACCACGGCGCGCCAGCAGGTTGCGCAGGCCGTTGACCTTGTCGGGCGGTGCGCCGATCACCTCCACGAAATAGCGATCCAGTCCACGCCGCGCGGTGATGGTCCTGAGCTCCAGCTCCGGCGTGGCAGAGAGCAGGTAGAGGGGACACACCCCCTGCCAGCGCTCCAGGAATTCGAGCGCACCGGGAATGGCCGGTGCCTCGAGCAGGCGCTGTTCGACATGGGCCTTGAAGCGCCGGCAGAGTTCCTGGATCCGCTGGGTGCCGGCATCGCGACCCAGGATCTGGCCCTCGATGTGGCGGAACTTGACCTCCCGCGGCTGTCCTCCGCGACGGTTGAGGTAGGCGACCACGGCCCGGCGGTTCCCCTCCGGTTCGTCGTCGTAGAGGTCGGCGAAGGCCTGGCGCTTGAGAATCGCCGAATCGAGGATCACGCCATCGAAATCGAAGACCAGTGCACTTCCGGGGCCGGTGGATACATCCTTCACGGGCTCGCTCCACTTATGCACCAACAGGAACGCGGCCCGTTGGGCCGCGTCATTGCCATGGGGTGAGGCATCAGTGTCGCTTGAACCGGCTCTTCAGCCAAGCCTTGGCCGGTGTCTGGCCCAGCAGGACCAGCGCGATCACGGCGGTCAGCACCAGCGAGAGGGGATTGGCCACCAGCGCCAGCAGGAACTGGCTACCATTGTCCCCGACCGAGGACATCGCCTGGCGATAGGTCTCGTCGAGTAGCGGCCCGAGGATCACGCCGAGGATGACGGGGCCCATCTGGAAGCCGAACACCTTCAGCCAGTAGCCCAGGATGCCGAAGCCCAGCATCCAGTAGACTTCCGTCATGTTGCTGTTGATGGAGTAGGTGCCCACCACGCAGAGCACCAGGATCAGCGGGATCAGCAGCGCCTTGGGGACCTCGACCACCTTGGAGAACACCTTGATGCCGGTGAGGCCGAAGATCAGCAGGAAGATGTTGGCCAGTGCCAGGTTGCCCACGGTGAACCAGAAGATGTGCGGCGTCTCGATCATCAGCATGGGGCCGGGGTTGAGGCCGTGGATGACCAGGGCGCCGAGGATCACCGCGGTGACCGCATCGCCGGGCATCCCCAGGGTCAGCATCGGCACATAGGCGCCCCCTACGGCGGCGTTGTTGGCGGTCTCGGGGGCCACCAGGCCCTCATAGGCGCCTTCGCCGAAGGGGCTGGAGGGGTTCTTGACGGTACGCTTGGCATGGTCGTAGGCGAACAGCGAGGCGATGTCGCCCCCGGTGCCGGGCAGGGCGCCCACGATGACACCGATGATCGAGGTGCGTATGGAGAGCGGCAGGTACTTCAGCACCATGCTAAGCGGCGGAATGATCTTGTCGACCTTCTGCTTGACCGGCACCTTGGTCAGGTTATGCAACTGGTAGAAGGCCTCGGCCACGCCGAACAGGCCGATCATTACCACCACATAATGGATGCCGCCGAGCAGCTCCATGCTGCCCATGGTCAGGCGGGGCTGGGCGGTGACCATGTCCATGCCCACCAGGCCGATGCTGGACCCAAGGGCCACCGAGAAGATGCCTCGGGCCAACGACTTGCCGGAGAGGGTACTGACCAGCAGCAGGCCGAGCACGGCGATCAGGAAGTAGTCGCGCGGAGCGAACTCCAGCGCCATGTCGGCGAGGAAGGGGGCGCTGCCGGCGAGTACCAGGGTGCCCAGCAGGCCGCCGATCACCGACATCACGGTACTCAGCCCGATGGCCTGGCCCGCCTCGCCGCGCTGGGCGAGGGGATAGCCGTCGAAGGCGGTGACCACCGCCGAGGGTGCACCAGGAATGTTGAGCAGGATGGCCGTGCGCGAGCCACCGTAGACGCCGCCCACATAGATGCCCACCATCAGCGCCAGAGCATTGTTGATGTCCCAGGAAAAGGTGAAGGAGATCAGGATCGAGGCGGCCATGGTCACGGAGAGACCGGGGATCGCGCCGACGTAGATGCCGGCCAGGGTGCCCAGTGCCGTCAGCAGCAGCAGCTGAGGATCCACCCAGGCCATCAGGAAGTAGGAAAACGTATCACTCATCGTGGACCTCAGGGGTCAGGGGAGGTAGACGCGGAACACCAGGGTGAACAGGGTATAGATCACCGCGATGGCCACGGCCGAGATGATCAACGAGCTCACTATCTTGCCCTGTCGGAAGTAGATGAAGGTCACCGCCAGGAAGAGGTAGGTGCTGACATAGAAACTCGCCCAGACGATGGCGGCCAGATAGGCCACGGCGAGGAAGGTGAACACCACGATATGCGGCTGGAAGTGCTCGTAGAGGAAGACCTGGGCCTCGTGAAACGCATTGCGGATCCGAGGATCGCGTCGTTTGCGGCGATGGCTGACCAGGATGACCACCGACGAGGCCAGCATCACCAGTGCCAGGCCGACCGGAAAGGACCCCGGCGAGTTGAGGCCGGGAATCCCGTCGATGCGATAGGCCTCGAACAGCACGCCGATGCTGAACAGCAGCAGCAACCAGTCGAAGACCTTCTCTCCTGCCTGGACGCGCTCGAATTTCTGGCTCATGTCATGACTCCGTGGGAGGCCGGCCCGTGTCCGACCTCCCCGTCAGGTAGGCATTGTGGGTCAGGGGCGCGGGATACCGAGCTCCTCGGGGGTGGCCTCGAGGGTTTCGGCATCGGCCTCGTACATGGCCCAGGCGGTCACCGACTGCCAGTTGTCCAGGTACTGCTCGGCCTCTTCGCCATTGAGGTTGAGCACCTCGGCGCCGAAGTTCTGCATGAAGTCGCCGAACTCCTCATTGGCCACCGCCTGCTCATAGGTCTCTTCCAGGGTCGCCTTGATGTCGTCCGGGGTATCCTGATGGACGAAGACGCCCCAGAACGGGCCCCAGGGGAGGAAGGACTCGATGTCCGGCAGCGCCTCTGTGATCGGAGGCACGCCTGGCAGCGCGTCGATCTCTTCCTTGGTCAGCACGGCCAGTCCCTTCATCTTGCCGCTGCGGATCTGCTCACCGACGGCGGCCAGGCTCAACGGCATGAAGTCGATGTGACCGCCCAGCATGGCGGTAATGCCGGGGCCATCGCCACCGAAGGTGACATTGCGCACATCGAGCTCGTCCACGGCGTTGACCATGGCCAGCACGGTGCTCGGCAGGCCGCCGGCGCCGGTGCCGCCCATGCGCAGCTCACCCGGGTTTTCCTGGGCATGCTTGAGCAACTCGGTCAGGCTGTCGAAGGGGCTGTCGGCCGGTGCGGCGATTACCACCAGGCCTTGACCGATGATATTGACGGTATGCATGTCGTCGTAGCTGAAGTCGGCCAGGCCCATCAGCGGATAGAGCTGGGGGTTTTCGGCGCCATACAGCAGGTTGTAGCCATCGGCACGCTGACGCATGACATGGTTCATGCCGATCACGCCGGTACCGCCCGGGCGGTTGGTCAGTACCACCGTGGTATCGAGGATGTCCTCGACATGGGGCGTCAGGCTGCGGGCCACGTTATCGGTGGCACCGCCGGCCCCCCACTGGATGGTGCCCTGGATATTGCGCTCGGGATACTCGGCCAGGGCACTGCCGGCCATGGTCAGCGAGCCGACGGCGACGGCGAGACTGGTGAGAAGCGGTTTGAACATGGGGAATCCTCCGGGACTCGTGTTGTTGGCCTGCCCGAGGGCAGTGGTCCTCTTGTGTCGGGACCTGGGCGAAGAGGCGTTCGACTGTCGAACGATCTGTTCTTTATGCGAACACTAGAACTCCCTTCCAATACTGTCAATGCAGAATGTGGCTGCCTGCGACTATGGTCTTATGGGAGCGGTGCCCGTCGCCGGTGGGATGTGTTCGAAAGAAGGGTATTGGTATCTCGGGCCCCATCCCCTTTACGCCCCTATAGTTGTAGAAGGTATCTTCGGCCACGCTGGGGAGGGCATACCGGAGGGGAATGCCGAGCCATCCCATTCTTCGTGCATATTGCGAACCAAAGAACGCCATGCGAACATTGGAACTGTGTTCTAGACTTGCTGAGTGGGGCGTATGATGACCCCTCGCCATGATTCGACGAATAGCGTGGCGTGAGGCCGCCACGCTTACTCCCTCGATATCGCTCCCCTTGGAGGACAAGATGCGCGCCATTGCCACCGTCTGCCTGAGCGGCGACCTGAGAACCAAGCTCGAGGCCAGCGCCCGTGCTGGCTTCGATGGCGTCGAGATCTTCGAGAACGACCTGCTCTCCTTCGACGGCACGCCGGGCGAGGTGCGTGAGCTGTGCGAACGGCTGGGGCTGGCGATCGTCGCCTTCCAGCCCTTCCGGGACTTCGAGGCCATGCCCGAGCCCCAGCGTGGCCGCAACCTTCAGCGAGCCGAGCGCAAGTTCGACCTGATGGAACAGCTGGGAACCGATTTCCTGCTGGTCTGCAGCAACGTCTCCCCCCAGGCCATCGACGACATGGACCGGGTCGTGGAGGACCTTCGTGAACTGGCGGAGCGGGCGCATCGGCGGGGCATTCGCGTGGGCTTCGAGGCGCTCGCCTGGGGGCGGCATATCTCGGACTATCGCGATGCCTGGGAGGTGGTGCGCCGCGCTGACCACCCCGCGCTCGGCGTGGTGCTCGACAGCTTCCATATCCTTTCCCGCGGCCACGACCTCTCGACCATCGGCAAGATCCCCCGGGACAAGATCTTCTTCGTCCAGGTCGCCGATGCGCCGCTGCTGGACATGGACATCCTGCAGTGGAGCCGCCATTTCCGCTGCTTCCCCGGCCAGGGGCGGTTGCCGCTCGAGGCCTTCATGGCCGCCCTGGCGAAGGCCGGCTACTCGGGCCCCCTGTCGCTGGAGATCTTCAGCGATGCCTTCCGGGCCGCCCCCACGGAGGCCACCGCCCTGGATGGCCTGCGCTCGCTGATCTGGCTGGAGAACCTGCTGCCGGAAGGGCCCTGGGCGAGCCCCATCCCGCCGGCACCCCGCTACAACGGTATCCACTTCATCGAGTTCACCCTCGACGAGGAGAGCGCGGCACCGCTGGGAGAGTTCATCGGTGCCCTGGGGTTTCGCCATGTCGGTCGCCACCGCTCCAAGAACGTCGAGCTCTGGAAGCAGGGCGAGATCCACCTGGTGCTCAACTTCGAGACCGACAGCTTCGCGCATACCTTCCGCCTGCTGCATGGCACCTCGGTCTGTGCGGTGGGCTTCCGGGTCGACGACGTGGAGAAGGCCCTGGCCCGGGCGAGAGCCTTCAAGGCCCAGACCTATCGCGGCCAGGTGGGCGAGGGGGAGATGGAGATCCCCGCCCTGCGCGGCATCGAGGGCAGCCTGGTCTACCTGGTGGACGACGCGGCCGCCGGCGACCTGCAGTGGCGTACCGACTTCGAGCTCTTCGACCAGGAGAGCCGCGACGAGGCGGGCCTGACTCGGGTCGACCACCTCTCCTATGTGCTGCCTGCCACCCAGCTGCTGGGCTGGCAGCTGTTCCATCGCACCGTGTTCGGCTTCGAGGCCGAACCGGAGCACGAGATCGTCGATCCCCGCGGCATGATGATCAGCCAGGCAGTCAACAGCCCCGACCGCAGCATCCGCCTGCCGCTGACCGTTTCCCAGGCTCAGGAGACCCAGCCGGGCCGCTTCCTCAGCGAGTTTCGTGGTGGGGTGCAGCAGATCGCCTTCGAGAGCCAGGATCTCTTCGCCACCGTAGATGAGCTCCAGGCTCGGGGACTGCCGTTGCTACGCATCCCGCAGAACTACTATGACGACCTCGAGGCCCGCTTCGGGCTCGATGAGGACCTGCTGGAGGCCATGCGCTCGCGCAATATCCTCTATGACCGCAAGGACGAGGGCGACTTCTTCCATGCGTACACCGAGACCTTCTCGGGGCGTTTCTTCTTCGAGATCGTCGAGCGGCGCGGTGGCTACAACCAGTTCGGTGAAGCCAACGCGGGCATCCGCCTGGCGGCTCAGGCCGCTCAGCGCTGAAGCGGATCGCACCCTAATGACAGGGAGCTTGCCAGGCGCCGCTCCCAGCAACGGAGGAACCCCATGAAACTCGGCCTGATCGGCAAGGCAATCATGAACTCCAGCTCGCCGGACCTGCATGTGAGGCTCGGCGAGCTGACCGGCATCCCGGTGACCTACGACCTGTTCGATGCCAACGAACAGCCCATCGCGTCCCTGGAAAGCCAGGTCACTCAGGTGATCGCCGATGGCTACCGAGGCGTCAACGTGACCTTTCCCTGGAAGGAAGCGGCGGTGAACCTGGCCACTCGCCCCTCCGAGGGGGCTCGCATGGTCGGGTCCGCCAATACCCTGGTGTTCGAGGGGAGCGAGATCATCGCCGAGAATACCGACTTCACCGGGTTCATCAGTGGCTACCAGGCGACTCTCGGTGACCGACCGCCGGGCCGAGTACTGCTGCTCGGTACCGGTGGCGTGGGCAAGGCGGTGGCCTTCGGCCTGGGCAAGCTGGGGGCCGAGGAGGTGATCCTGATGGACCTCGACGAGGCCAAGTCCCGCCAGCTGGTCGAGGAGCTCCAGAACCAGGGGTTCCGTGCCTCCTTCATCACGCGAGAGCAGGTCGACGAGACGGTGCCGTCCTGTGACGGCCTGGTCAACTGCACCCCCATCGGTCACGAGAAAAGCCCCGGCTGCCCGCTGCCCAAGGAGCTGATCGCCGCCCACCACTGGATCTTCGACGCCGTCTACGTGCCGGCGGTCACCGAGTTCGTCGCCGCCGCCAAGGCGGCCGGTGCCGGTGTGATGAGCGGGGTCAGCCTGTTCGTCTTCCAGGGCGTGGATGCCTTCAAGCTGTTCTGCGAGGATGCCGACAGGCGAGCCGCCGCCGACGAGCAGGCGATGACCCTGTTCGCCCATTACAAGCGGGCGCTGCTCAAGGAGGACGAGGCATGAGTCAGGGCAAGGTACTGGTACTGCACGGTCCCAACCTCAACCTGCTGGGCACCCGCCAGCCGGAGATCTACGGCCACGAGACGCTCGACGACGTCAACAACGCCCTTCGCGAGAAGGCCGTCCTCGAGGGCTGGGAGCTCAACAGCTTCCAGAGCAACCACGAGGGGGCGCTGATCGACGCCATCCATGCCGCGCGACTCGACGGCACCCTGGCGATCATCATCAACCCGGCGGCCTATACCCATACCTCGGTGGCGATCCTCGATGCCCTCAACGCCTTCGAGGGCACCGTCTACGAGGTGCATATCTCCAACGTGCACAAGCGCGAGAGCTTCCGCCACCACTCCTATGTCTCGCTGCGCGCCGATGGCGTCATCGCCGGGCTCGGCACCCAGGGCTATCAGGCGGCACTGGATGCGGTGATCAAGGCTGCCAAGAGGGCCTGAGTCGCCTCGGTTCCCCTGCCTTTCTCTCCGACCCGCCTCATGGCGGGTTTTTTGCGTCGAGCTAGCGCATTCAACGTTGTCCGGCCCCTCTTCTGCGAGGCCGGCGGCTACCCTAGAGATAGGGCGGCGCCCGCCTGCGACGGCTGGTGAGCCTTGCCGCCAGTGTGATGGGAGCGCCAGCAGGGCCTGCTTTACACCTTTAGTTGCAGAGGCGCGGTAGGCGTTGACATAACTGGAAGCCAGTTCTAGTGTTCGCATAAAGCACTATCGTTCGCAATACAAACAATCACTACCATGGAGGACTTCCCATGCTCAAGTCATCAGCCAGCGCGACAACGGCGACGCTCGGTGCCCTGGTCTTCGCCATGAGCACTTTGGCCCAGGCCGATACCATTCGCTTCGCTCATGTCGACCCCGACGACTGGCAGAGTTCCAAGAAGGGGGCGGCCGCGCACATGTTCAAGAACGTCGTCGAGAGTGAGACCGAGCACAGCGTGGATATCTACCCCGCAGCCTCGCTGGGCGACGAAGACGAGCTGATCCAGCAGGCCATCGATGGCACCACCCAGGTGGTCATGGTCTCGGGGGCCATGTCGAAGATCTGCCCTGCCGCGGGGGTGCTGGACATTCCCTACATGTTCGAGACGCCGCTGGTCGCCTGGGAGGTACTCGACGGCGAATTCGGCAACGCCCTGGCCGAGCACTGCCTCGAGCAGACCGGACTGCGCACGCTGGGCTATGGCGAGACCGGGGTGCGCCACTTCACCAACAGCAAGCTCGAGATTCGTACCCCCGAGGACATGAATGGGCTCAAGTTCCGGGTCCAGGACATTCCGCTCTACGTCGAGATGGTGGAAGGGCTCGGCGCCCAGCCGACGCCGATCGCCTGGTCGGAGTTGCCGACCGCCCTGTCGACGGGCGTGGTGGATGGTCAGGAGAATCCGGTCGGGACCATCTACAACAACAACCTGCATGAGTTGCAGGACTACCTGACGCTCGACGGCCATATCTACGCGGCCGACTTCCTGGTGATCAACGATGCTTACTTCAGCGGCCTCTCCGAGGCGGACCGCGAGGTGATCCAGCGGGCCGGGGTGATGGCCGGCATGATGGGGCGCTCCATCCAGCAGTTCACCACCGCCCAGGGCCTCAAGGCCGTGCAGGAAGAGGGCATGCAGGTCTACAGCCCGACATCCGAGGAGCTCGCGCAGTTCCGCGAGCAGGCCCAGCCGCCGGTCGTCGCCTGGCTGGAGGAGGACCTGGGTTCTGACGCCGAGTGGATTCAGCGCCTGCAGGATGCGGTGGCCGACGCCACCGAGTGATCCCCCCGCCCCCCGTGCTCCTGATGGCACGGGGTGGTTTCCTCCAGAGGCTCGAGACACATGGCGGCTATCTTCCAATCATTTCAGCGCCTGGCGGCGGGGGTCTTTGCCGCCGGCGCGGGGCTCTCCATGGCCCTGATCTTCCTGATCGTCTTCCTCAATGCCCTGGGGCGCTACACCCTGGGGAGTTCCCTGGCCTGGGGCGACCAGGTGCCGGTCTTCCTGGGGATCTACGGGGTCATGTTCGGCATGGCGCTGGCCTACCTGCAGGATCGCCACGTGCGCCTGGGGGTGATCGTGGACTTCCTGTCGGTACGTGTCCGCGAGGCCCTGTTCCTGATCGTCGACCTCGCCGTGGTGGTGACCGGGGCGCTACTCGCCTGGTCGGGCTACCTGTTCATGTCCAGCCGCGGCGGCATGCGAATCTCGGGGCTCAACAGCACCATTCGCAGCCTGCGGGAGGCGACGGGGCTTGAGCTCTTCAACGTGTTCGGCACGATGGCGCCCTATCAATTCGCCATCGTGCTGGGCGGTGGCATGCTGGCCGTGGCCGCCACGCTCAAGTTCATCGAGCGGATCGGCACACTACGTGCGATGACAGACGAGGTCTCGTGAATGGTCTATCTCATCCTGCTGGTCGGCCTGGCCATCGGCATACCGGTCGCCTTCGCCATCATGGCGGCCCTGCTCTATTTCATGGCCGTGGGCGAGTTTCCCTATCAGCTCTCCGCTGTCGCCACCCAGATGTTCTCCGGAATCAATTCCTTCGCCCTGCTGGCGATACCACTGTTCATCCTGGCCGGGGAGCTGATGAACGAGAGCGGTATCACGATGCGGATCATTGCCTTCTCCAAGATCCTGGTCGGAAGGCTCAAGGGCGGACTGGCCCACGTGAACATCTGGGCCTCGGTGATCTTCGCCGGGCTTTCCGGTTCGGCGGTGGCCGATACCTCGGCACTGGGACGGGTGTTCATCCCCGAGATGGAGAAGGAGGGCTATCCCCGTGATTTCGCGGCGGCGCTCACCGCGGCCTCGTCGGTGATCGGCCCGATCATTCCGCCGAGCATCCCGGTGATCATCTACGCGCTGATCGTCACCGGCGTCTCGGTGCCGGCGCTGTTCCTGGCGGGTATCGTGCCGGGCCTCCTGCTGGCCCTCTTCCTCTCAGGTTACGTGATGATCTTCGCGGGGAAGTACCAGAAACGGCCCACGGCACTGCCCTCCGGGGAAAAGCGCAAGATCCTGCTCGAAGGCGTCATCCCGTTGTTCATGCCGGTGTTCGTGGTGGGTTCGATCCTGCTGGGCGTCGTCACCCCCACCGAAGCGGCCGCCTTTGCCGTGGCCTACGCGCTGTTCGTGGGCATGGTGGTCTTCCGCAAGATCCATTTTCGCGATCTACCGAGCATCTTCACGCGCACCATGGTCGACACGGCGGTTATCATGATCATCATCGCGGCGGTGGCGGCGGCCAACTGGCTGCTCACCTTCAACCGCGTGCCCAACATGCTTACCGATCTGACGCTCGCCTATATCACATCGGAGTGGACCTTCCTGCTGGCGGTGATCGTGCTGTTCCTGGTCGCCGGGCTCTTCCTGGAAGGGATTGCCGCCATGCTGGTGCTGGTGCCGATCCTGCACCCCATCGCGGTGGGCATGGGGGTGGATCCGGTGCACTTCGGCATCATCGTCATCTTCAACCTGATGATCGGCTTGATCACCCCGCCCATGGGGTTGTGTCTGTTCGTGGCCGACTCCGTGGCCAATGTGGGGCTGTCGCGGCTGTCGCGGCGGATCCTGCCGCTGTTCCTGGTGGAGCTGCTGGTATTGCTGCTCATCACGTTCGTGCCGAGTATCGTGACCGGCCTGCCCAGGCTGATCGGTTACTGATGAACGGTGACGTGGTCAGCCCCATGCCTCGAGGTCATGCCGTCGGAAGCCGGCATTAGCTGCGCCGGGTGGCGAGGAAGAGCCCCGCCCCGATGATCAGGATAGCGCCCAGGTAGGTCTCGAGCAGCGGTACGTCCCCGAAGACCAGGTATCCTGCGGCCGAGGCCCAGACGATCTGCAGGTAGAGGAAGGGCGAGACCAGCGAGGCCGGGGCGCATCGCATGGCCATGATCAACCCCAGCTGGCTTGCCGCGCCCAGGATGCCGATGGCCAGGAACAGGGGTAGGTCGCCCAGGGCGATGGGCGTCCAGAACAGGGGCACGATGGCGCTGCTCACCAGGGCGCCCGCCAGGCCGGCATAGAACAGCGAGGTCAGTGGGTGGTCATGGCGGCCAAAGCGTCGGGTGGTGAGCTGGTAGAGCGCGAAACAGAAGGCCATGCCGAAGGGCAACAGCGCCGCCGGCTGTGATTGCCAGTCCACCGGCCCCACGGCGATCACCACACCGACAAACCCAACCGCGACGGCCAAGCCCCGTGCCGGGGTCACCCGCTCCTTGAGCAGCGGGATGGCCAGCAGGGTAACCAGCAGCGGGGAGCTGAAGTTGATGACATAGACTTGCAGGATGGGCAGCTCGCGCAGGGCCAGGTAGGCGAAGGTACTGGCGCCGAACAGCAACAGGCCACGCAGTACCTGGCCGAAGAGCGACTCGGTCCGCATCAGTTCACGGCAGCGAGGAAGTCCCAGCCAGCCGAGGTAGGCCGCCAGGACCAGCATATGGCCGGCATAGCGCGCCCACACCACTTGTACCGGCGAGTAGTCCTGGCCAAGCCACTTGACGCCCGTGTCTAACAACACGAAGAGCAGGCCCGCAAGGAGAATGAAGCCGATGCCCAGCAATGGGCGGTCGGCGGGCAGGGCAGGGACGAGAGGCGGGTTACTGGCCATGAAGATCCCGAGAGGTGGAGGAAGGCTAATGCTAGCAGGCGAATGATGTGTTGCTAAGGTACCCGGGTCTCGACCAGCTGTCGTGACGTTTCCAGCGCCAGTCTGGCGCGCGCCAGGGCGCTGACGCCCTGACGTCGAAGCCTTTCGGTCGGGATCTCCAGGCTCAATGGCAGATCGCGGGGTAACGTCGCCAGCAGGGCCGGCAGGTCGATATCACCGTCACCCGGGAAGCAGCGCTCCTGGCGTGCCTCGCGAAGGATCTCCGCCATGTCCTCGGGGATCGGGCCGGCCACGTCGCATAGCTGCGAATAGCGCATCCACTCACGGGGAACCCGTGACAGCTCCTCCAGGCGGCTGGCCGACCGGTTGAAGTGGAAGGCATCCACCAGCAGGCAGGCATTGTCATGACCGGCCTTGCGCACGTTCTCGGCGATACGGTGAGCCTCGATGAGGTTCTTCACACCCGTCCAGGGCATGAACTCGAGGTGCGGATTCAGCCCCAGCGGCCTGGCCAGTTCACATAGCGTCGCGAAGTTGTCGATGGTCCGCGCAGTATCCTCATCGTTGCCGGCCACCAGCACTTCGCTGGCGCCCAGCTCTGCCCCTATCTCCAGGATTCGGGCAAAGTCCTCGCCGACTCGGGTCTCGGGCTTGAGGCGCAGGATCTCTATATCCACGACTCTCAGGCCGGTATCGCGTAGTCGCTCCCGAGTCTGGCGCCGCAAGGCCGTATCGTGGGCGAGCGGGAAATGGTGCTCCACTGAGGTGGCGGGGATCAGGCGCAGGCCGACGCCATCGTAGCCTGCTCGGGCCGCCACCTCGACCATCTCGGGGGGAGACAACTCCAGTACGGTCAGGGCCGCCAGGGAGAAGAGGCGCTCAGGCATCGGCGTGCTCGCTGCGAGTCTCGGGTGAGCCGGCCTCTCGCTGGCCGGCGGCGTGCAGGCCGGCGATATGGCCGAAGGTCATGGCCGGCCCGAGGTTGATGCCGCCGGCAGGATAGTAGCCGCCCATGATGCTGGCCATGTCGCTGCCTGCCGCGTAGAGGCCGTCGATCGGGAGGCCCCGGGCATCCAGGACCTGGGCGTGCTCGTTGGTCTTGAGGCCGGCGAAGGTGCCGAAACAGCCCGGCACCACCTTCACTGCATAGAAGGGGCCCTGGTCCAGGGGCGCCACGCAGGGGTTGGGGCCGTGGGCGGGATCGCCACTCTTGCGGTTGTAGGGGGTGGAGCCGCGGCCGAATTCCGGGTCCTCGCCGCGGGCGGCGTGGCGGTTGTAGTCGGCCACCGTGGCCGCGAGCCCGTCCGGGTCGATGCCGCAGTTCCGGGCCAGCTCCTCGACGGTCTTGCCGGCCTTGAGATAGCCCTTGCGGATCCAGTGCCGGAACGGCACCGGCGCCGGTCGGGTGATGCCGATCCCGTAGCGACGCTGGAAGCGGTGGGTGCAGACCAGCCAGGAGCAGAGCGCCTCGTTCTCCGGCACCGCCTTGACCATGGCGTCCACGTAGTCGTAGTAACCGCTGGCCTCGTTGACGAAGCGCTTGCCATTGCTCAGCACGCCGATGATGCCCGGCTTGCCGCGGTCGATGATGTGCGGGAAGTGGCCGACATGGCCGTCCTGGTAGGGGACCACCGAGACCGGTGCCCAGGCCACCGGCGAGTAGAGGCTGGTGTCGACCTCACCACCCACTGACTCGCCGAGGCGCAGGCCGTCGCCACTGGCGGAACGTGGCGGCAAAGGCCAGTGCTCCTCTCCGGTCGGGGTGTGCGGAAAGAGCGCCTTGCGCCGCGTGACGTCCCAGGGGAAGCCGCCGGCGGCCAGCACCACGCCGCGCCGGGCGTTCAGGGTGATCTCACCACCCGGGGTCTCCACCACCACCCCGGTGACGTGCGTGCCCTCCTTGATCAGGCGTTTCGCCGGCGAGGAGACCCAGGTCTCGACGCCCAGGTCGTCGGCGGACCTGGCCAGTCGCCCGGTCAGCGCCACGCCATTGACCAGCTGCATGGCGCGGCCATGGCGGACCAAGTCATAGAGATGACGGCTGAGGCGCCTGGTGACGTGGGCGAAGGATTTGATGGAGCGGGTGACGCTAAGGAAGGCCATCAGGTCCGGCCCGGCCTGGATCGGCATGCCCAGGAAGGCGGTCTCGGGCATGGTCTTGCGCAGCTTCTTCAGCGTCTTCCTGTCGAGTTCGCGACCGTCGAAGGGCGCGGCGATCACCGAGCGCCCGCCGGTACCGGCGCCAGGCGTGTCGCCATGGATGTCGGCGATCGCGTTGCCGTCGGCGAACTGCAGGGCGGTGTTGTCGTGGAAGAATTCGACCATCTTCGGTGCCGCATCGAGGAAGGCATCGATCTTCGCCGGGTCGTAGCGCTCACCCAATTCATGGCGCAGGTAGGTGCGCACCGTTTCCGGATCCTCTTCGATCCCGGCAGCCTTGGCCAGGGGATTGAGCGGGGCCCACATCCAGCCGCCGGACCAGGCGGTGGCACCGCCCAGACCCTCGGCCTTTTCTACTACCACCACCGTGAGGCCATGCCAGGCGGCGGTGACGGCGGCGGAGAGGCCGGCCGCGCCGGAGCCCACCACCACCAGATCGATGTCTTGCTGTCTGTCGGCCATTGCCGATCCTCCGGAATGCTGTTCCGGAATAATCTAGAACAATGTTCCATTTTTTTCAATGGGCAGCCATCGCCAACCCCCGGCATGCCTGGAGCGAGGTGACGGAGGGAGCGGTGATTCAGGCGACGGGGAGCAGGCCGACGCGGGTCATCAGCCAGATCAGCAGGCTGATGGTGATGAAGGAACCCAGGGTGCCGACCATCAGGGCGGCGGCACTGACCCCACCCAGGCCGTAGCGCTGGCCGAACAGCGGGAAGACGCTGATCATCGGGGCGCAGGCGAAGAGCAGGGCACCGGTCAGCAGCATGGGATCCGCCTCCGGCAGCAGCAGGAAGACGCCGAGCACAGCCAGGGGGTGCAGCAGCAGCTTGCCGACGACGATCTGGCCCACGTCGGTGGCCATGCCGCGGACCTGGAGTCCATACAGGGAACCGCCGATCACGAACAGCGCGGCGGGGCCGGCGGCATCGGCCAGCATGTCGATGGCCTTGGCCAGCGGGCCTGGCAGGGCCAGGCCCGAGACGGCGAGCAGCACGCCTACCACCAGGCCGATCAGGATAGGGTTACGAGCCAGGCGAAGGGCCGTCTGGCGCAGGGTGGCACCGAGACCGGCGCCGCCCTGGTTCGCCATCTCGGCCAGGATCAGTGCCGCGGGAATGATCAGCAGGTTCTCGATCAGCATGTTCAGTGCCAGGAACACCGCGGCGGGCGAGCCCAGCACCATGGCGGCCACCGGGTAGCCGATGAAGCCGCTGTTGGAGGCGGCCATCCCCAGGGCATGCATGGCCCCGATACCGAGCGACTTGCGCTGTAGCCTCAGGGTCAGCAGCAGGGCGAAGCCGAATACCGCCAGTGAGCCCAGGCCATAGGCCAGCAGGTAGTGGGGATTGAAGACTTCTCCCAGCGGGTTCTGGTTGAGGGCGCGGATCACCAGGGAGGGCAGGGCGCAGTACATGACGAAGGTGCCCACGCCCTGGAGCTGCTCGCGGGTGATGATGCCGCCGGCCATGATCAAGTAGCCGACCCCGATCAGCAGGAAGATCGGGGTGGTGATGGCGAGGATCTCGAGCACTACGGCCTCCTTGCCGGAGTGGCTATCGGACGCCCGGCGTCGGGCATCAGCTGAAGAGTCGTGACGAGGCGCTGGCCTGGGAGAGTTCCGACGCTGCTGCCGCCAGTTTGGGTCCCAGGGCCTGGACGCGCTCGGCATCGAGCCGCACGCTTGGCCCGGCGATGCTCAGTGCCCCGATGGGGTGACCATCGAGCGGATGCCGGACCACGGCCGCCATGGCCGTGGTGCCGGGGCCCATGCTGTCGCTGACCCAGCTGTAGCCACGCTCACGGGTCTGGCGCAGGTGCTCGAACACGGCCTCGCGGGTACGGGGCGCCCCGGGGCCCACCGGGTGGTCGGTCTCCAGGCCATGGGCGTCGATCAAGGCCGTCGCCGCCTCGTCGCTGAGGTCGGCCAGCCAGGCATGGCCGCTGGCGGTACAGAAGAGCGGCGCTTCGCGGCCCATGTCCGGATCGTAGCGCAGCCCGCTGCGTGCCCCCTGGGCCTTGGCGATCCAGGTCAGGTGTTCTCCCTCGATGACCGAGAGGCGCACCAGCTCGCCGCTCTCCTCGGCCAGGCGGTCGAGGATCGGCTGGAGGACGTCGCTGGCCCCGGTGCTCGCCAGGTAGCTCAGCCCCATGGCCATCAGCCGCGTGGTGAGCCGGTAGCGCTGGTTATTCGGGTCCTGGCGGACGTGGCCGAGCCGGATCAGCTCGTTGCAGATGCGGTGGGCCGCGCTCTTGGGAATGCGCAGCCGGTCGGCGATGACCAGCAAGGGCATGCCCTCGGCGTCCTCCGAGAGGATTTCCAGCACCCCCAGGGTGCGTTCGATCAGGCTACCCGCCATGATGGCTATCCATTCGTCGCGAAAACCTTGATTCTAGAATCGTGTTTTGGAAATTGCACCCATCAGCTGACGCTGGCGCGGATCTGTCGAGCCTTCTCCTGCAGCAGCGGGAGGTACTGGCGCATCAGGGTGTCGAAGTCGACCCGGGCGGCATTGGTGCTGATGTTGATCGCGCCGAGCAGCCGGCCGTTGGCATCGAAGGCCGGCACGGCCACCGAGCGCAACCCGGAGTCGAGCTCCTGGTCGGCGATGGCGTAGCCCTGCTGGCGCACCTCGAGGATGCAGCGCCTGAGCTCGGCCTTGTCGGTGATGGTCTTGTCGGTATGCGGCTCGAGGACCACCCGTGCCAGGAAGGCGTCGAGCTCGGCATCCGGCAGCTGGGCCAGCAGCACCCGCCCCATGGAGGTGTGGGCCGCCGGCAGGCGCGTGCCCACCGAGAGGGTGATGGCCATCAGGCGGTGGCGCGACGAGGAGCGGGCCACATAGGTGACGTCGTCGCCGTCCAGCACGCCCAGCGACGAGGACTCGCCGCATTCGTTGGTGATGTCCTCGAGGATCTGCTGGATCACGCTGCGATAGTTGTTGGCGGAGAGGAACGCATAGCCGAGGTTCAGCACCTTGGGGGCCAGCTCGAAGTGGCGCTGCTGCTTGCGGACATAGCCCAGCGCATGCAGGGTCAGCAGGAAGCGTCGCGCCCGGGCACGGTTCATGCCGGTGCGCGACGCCACCTCGCTGAGGGTCATGCGCGGGTGGGCCTCGTCGAAGGCCAGGATGACCTCGAGGCCACTGGCCAGTGCGGTGACGAAGTCGCGATCGTCGGGGCTCAGGGCCTCGTCCTGCAGAGACGTTTCCATCCGTCGTGTTCCTTGGTCGTGTTGCCGGAGAACCTTGGTCTAATCTAGCATATTTGTTCGAAATGCGAACATGTGTGCGACCATAGGGGAAGCCCCATGGTCGACGTCCCACGCCACCACCGGAGAGACCCTCATGCCTGCCGCCCTGATCCAGCACCCCTTCATGAGCCAGCAGGCGCTGGCCGAGTGCAATGCCCGGGCCATGGTCGACGCCATGCTGGCCTTCGAGCTGGCCCTGGCCGAGGTCCAGGAGGCCCAGGGGGCGGTACCCGAGGGCGCCAGCCAGGCCATGCGCAGGACCCTCGAGGCGCATGACTTCGACCTGGAAGCCATCGCCGCCGGCATCGCCAGCGGCGGCAATGCGGCCATCCCCTTCGTCAAGCAGGGGCGCGCGGTCTTGCCGGAGGCGCTCAAGCGCTACTGGCACCAGGGCGCCACCAGCCAGGACGTGGTCGACACGGCCCTGATGCTGCTGCTGAAGCCTCGACTGGCCGCCCTCGATGTCCTGCTGGTGCGCTGCCGCACCGCGGCCCTCAGCCTGATGCAGCGCCATGACGAGACCGTGATGGTGGGCCGCACCCTGATGCAGCAGGCGCTGCCGATCACCTTCGGCGTCAAGGTGGCCCACTGGGCCATCGGCCTGGAGCAGGCCCGTCGTCGCCTGGCCGGGCTGGAACTGCCGGTGCAGTTCGGCGGCGCCGTGGGGGTGCACTCTGGTTGGGGTGACCTGGGATTCGACTTCATGGACGCCCTGGCCCAGCGCCTGGGCCTCGCGACCGCCGTGCTGCCGTGGCACACGGATCGCCAGCCGATCCATGCCCTGGCCACGGGGCTGGATGCCGCCGCCGGCGCCGCCGAGAAGCTGGCCCTGGACGTGTCGCTGCTGACCCAGACGGAGCTCGGCGAGGTGGCCGAGCCGGCGGCCCCCGGCATGGGGGAGTCCTCCTCGATGCCGCACAAGCGCAACCCGGTGCGCTGCGCGCTGATCCGCGGCGCCGCCCGACAGGTGCATGGCCATGCCACGGTGATCCTCAACGCCGCGGCCCAGCCCCTGGAGCGGGGCCTGGGGGAGTGGCATGCCGAGTGGGCGCCGCTGCTCGATAGTGCCCTGCTGCTGGAGGGTGCACTGGAACAGGCCGCGGTGCTGCTCGAGGGCCTGGAGGTGCACCCCGAGGCGATGCGGCGCAACCTGGCGGCGACGGGCGGCGGCATCATGGCCGAGCCGGTCTCGCGCCTGCTGGCCCCGGTCGTGGGCCAGGATGCCGCCAAGCGGATCAGCGCCGAGGCCGCCGAGACGGCGCGCCTGATGGGGCGCCCCTATGCCGAGGTCCTGGCGGGGCACGAGGAGGTAGCGGGGCGCGTCGAGCCTGCCGACCTCGAGCGGGCCAGTGATCCGGCCTTATACCTTGGTAGTAGTCGAGCCCAGGTGCAGCGTGCCATCGCCTGGCTGAAAGGCAAGTAATCGACTGAAAGATCGACACTTACGCGGGGTGATCGCGAGGGGAGGCCAGGCCTCCCCTTTTTCGTGCGCGCACGGCGGGATTTGACGGCCGATCGTGACGGGAGTAATTTGTTCGCATCACAAATCAAAGTTCGCTATTCGAACTTATCGAGAGGCACCGCCAGGAGGAGATCCCATGGCCGAGTTCCTGAGCCTGCATGACGCGGTGGCGCGCTACGTCGAGGACGGCGCCACCGTGGCCATGGAAGGCTTTACCCACCTGATTCCCTTCGCCGCGGGTCACGAGGTGATCCGCCAGAAGAAGCGCGACCTGACCCTGATCCGCATGACCCCCGACCTGATCTACGATCAGCTGATCGGCGCGGGCTGTGCGAAGAAGGTGATCTTCTCCTGGGGCGGCAACCCCGGCGTGGGCTCCCTGCACCGCCTGCGTGATGCCGTGGAGAAGGGCTGGCCCCGCAGGATCGAGATCCTCGAGCACAGCCATGCCGCCATGGCCTGCGCCGTCGAGGCCGGGGCCGCCGGCCTGCCGCTGGCCGTGCTGCGCGGCTACGTGGGCAGCGAGCTGCCCAACGTCAACGACCAGATCAAGTTCATCGAGTGCCCCTTCACCGGCGAGCGCCTGGCCGCGGTGCCGGCGGTGCGGCCCGATGTCTCCATCGTCCACGCCCAGAAGGCGGACCGTAAGGGCAACGTGCTGGTGGAAGGCATCGTCGGCGTGCAGAAGGAGGCCGTGCTGGCGGCTGCCAGGAGCATCGTCACCGTCGAGGAGATCGTCGAGGACCTGACCGCCGAGCCGGACTACCACCCCAACGCCTGCATCATCCCGGGCTGGGCCATCGACGCCATCGCCGTGGCCGAGAAGGGCGCCTTGCCCTCCTATGCCCATGGCTACTACCCGCGCAACAACCGCTTCTACAAGGAGTGGGATGCCATCGCCCGCGACCGCGACGCCTTCACGGCCTGGATCGAAGAGAATGTCATGAACGCAGGGGGGAACGCCTGATGAGCATCGAGTATACGTCCTCGGAGATGATGACCGTCACCGCCGCCCGGGCACTCGAAAACGGCATGACCTGCTTCGTCGGCATCGGCCTGCCCTCCGAGGCCGCCAACCTGGCGCGCCTGACCCATGCCCCCGACGTGGTGCTGATCTACGAGTCCGGCACCCTGCAGACCAAGCCGGACGTGCTGCCGCTCTCCATCGGCGACGGCGAGCTCGCCGAGTCGGCCCTGACCACCGTCGCGGTGCCGGAGATGTTCCGCTACTGGCTGCAGGGCGGCAAGATCAGCGTGGGCTTCCTGGGCACCGCCCAGATAGACCGCTACGCCAACCTCAACACCACCCTGATCGGCGACTACCATGATCCCAAGGTGCGCCTGCCGGGCGGTGGCGGGGCACCGGAGATCGCCACCAACGCGGGCGAGGTCTTCATCACCCTGAAGCACTCCAGGCGCGCCTTCGTGAAGGACGTCGACTTCGTCACCACCCTGGGCTTCGGCCGCGATGGCAAGGGCCGCGACGGCGTGCCGAACATCGGCAAGGGGCCCACGCGCGTCATCACCGACCTCTGCGTGATGAAGCCAGACCCCGAGAGCAAGGAACTCACGGTGGTCTCCCTGCATCCGGGCGTGAGCCGCGAGGACGTGATCGAGGCCACCGGCTGGGAGATCCGCTTCGCCGGTGAGCTCGAGAGCACCCCCGAGCCCAGCGCGAAGGAACTCGAGATCCTGCGCGAGCTGAAGGATCGTACCGAACGAGCCCACTCGGGTCAGTAAGCCGAACAGGAGAACACCATGACCGACGTCTTTCTCTGCCATCCGCGGCGCAGCGCCGTGGGCCGCTTCGGCGGTACGCTTTCCAGCGTGCGCCCCGACGACCTGGCGGCCAGCATCTTCAAGTCGGTGCTGGCCCAGGCCCCCGGGCTCGACCCGGCGGCGATCGAAGAGGTCTTCATGGGCTGTGCCAACCAGGCCGGCGAGGACAACCGTAACGTGGCGCGCATGTCGGCGCTGCTGGCGGGCCTGCCGACCTCCGTGCCCGGCACCACCATGAACCGCCTGTGCGGCTCCGGGATGGACGCGGTGGGCACCGCCTTTCGCGCCATCCGTGCCGGCGAGATGGACCTGGCCCTCGCCGGCGGCGTGGAGTCCATGTCCCGTGCGCCCTACGTGATGGGCAAGGCCGACAGCGCCTTCTCCCGCGGCCAGAAGATCGAGGACACCACCATCGGCTGGCGCTTCATCAACCCGCAGATGAAGAAGGCCTACGGCGTGGAATCCATGCCCGAGACCGCCGAGAACGTGGCCGAGCAGTTCAGGATTTCCCGCGAGGACCAGGACGCCTTCGCCCTGCGCTCGCAGCAGAAGGCCGCCGCCGCCCAGAAGGCCGGCCGCTTCGCCGAGGAGATCACCGCCATCGAGATCCCGCGTCGCAAGCAGGCGCCGCTGGTCTTCGACCAGGACGAGCACCTGCGCGAGACCACGCTCGAGAAGCTCGCCGGCCTGCCCACGCCCTTCCGCGAGGGCGGCAGCGTCACCGCCGGCAACGCCTCGGGGGTCAACGATGGCGCCGCCGCCATGCTGGTGGCAAGCGCCGCCGCGGTCGAGCAGCACGGTCTCACGCCCATGGCGAAGATCCTCGGCATGGCCACCGCCGGGGTCGAGCCGCGCATCATGGGGGTTGGCCCGGTGCCCGCAGTCAACCGCCTGCTCGAGCGTACCGGCGTGTCGCTCGACGAGATCGACGTCATCGAGCTCAACGAGGCCTTCGCCGCCCAGGCCCTGGCCTGCATGCGCGACCTCGGCCTCGAGGACGACGACCCGCGGGTCAACCCCAATGGCGGCGCCATCGCCCTGGGCCACCCGCTGGGCATGTCCGGGGCGCGCCTGCTGCTGACCGCCGCCCACGAGCTGCAGAAGAGCGGCAAGCGCTACGCCCTGTGCACCATGTGCGTGGGCGTGGGGCAGGGTATCGCCACCCTGATCGAGCGGGCGTAAGCGCCCGCGACACCCCCCTCGAGATTCCTTCCTATCCTCCACAACAGCCCCTGGGCATAACGCGAGGTTCCCATGTCAAATCCCTGTATTATCTGTGTTGCCATCACCGGCAGCCTGCCACGCAAAGAGAACAACCCGGCGGTTCCGATCACCATCGAGGAGCAGATCGAGAGCACCCAGGCGGCCTTCGAGGCCGGGGCGACCATTGCGCACTGCCATGTCCGCAACGAGGATCAGACCCCGACCTCGGACCCCGAGAAGTTTGCTCGCCTTCTGGAAGGACTGCGCAAGCACTGCCCGGGCATGATCGTCCAGCTCTCCACCGGCGGCCGCTCCGGTGCCGACCGTGAGCGCGGCGGCATGCTACCCCTGAAGCCCGACATGGCCAGCCTGTCGGTGGGATCCAACAACTTCCCCACGCGCGTCTACGAGAATTCCCCCGACCTGGTGGACTGGCTCGCCTCCGAGATGCTGACTTATGACATCAAGCCCGAGATCGAGGCCTTTGACCTGTCGCATATCCATCAGGCGGTGAACCTGATGAAGCAGGGCAAGATCAAGGCGCCGCTGTACGTCCAGTTCGTGATGGGCGTGAAGAACGCCATGCCGGCCGACAAGCCGACCTTTGACTTCTACATCGAGACCCTCGAGCGACTGGCGCCGGGTTCCCAGTGGTGCGGGGCCGGGGTCGGTGCCAACCAGCTCAAGCTCAACGAGTGGTCGATCGCCGCCGGCGGCCACACGCGCACCGGCCTCGAGGACAACGTCCGCTGGGACAAGGATAGCCTGGCCCCCTCGAATGCCGCCCTGGTCGAGCGGGTGGCGGCGCTTTGCGAGAAGCACGAGCGCCCGGTGGCTACCTGGCAACAGGCTCGCGAGATCCTGGGGCTCGAGGCTGTCTGACGACTCGCCACCGGGTCCATGTCGGGGGCCACTGACCGGCGGTCAGGACCGCCGTCGAGGGGACAACATTGAATTTTGACGTTAGGCGTCAGGAGAGACTTCCATGGCATTTCTGAACATCAACGGCCGCAGCGTGGCCTATCGCCTGCTCGGCGCCGAGGCCAACCCTCTGGTGATGCTGGCCCACCCGCTGGGCATGAGCCAGGCGGTGTGGGACGACGTGCTGCCGGCGCTGCTGCCGCGCTACCGCGTGCTGACCTGGGACCTGCCCGGCCACGGCGCCAGCCAGGCCTGGGGCGAGGGGGCGATCGCCCCGGCCGATCTGGCCGCCGAGGCCCTCGCCCTGGCCGACCACGCCGGCGGCGGCCGCTTCCACTTCGCCGGCACCTCCATCGGCGGCGTGGTGGGCCAGCAGCTGGTCAGCGAGCATGCCGAGCGGCTGCTCTCCGCCACCCTGACCAACACCGGGGCGGTGATCGGTACTCCTGAGCTGTGGAACACCCGCGCCGGCCGCGTGCGCCAGGAGGGCCTGGCGGCGATGTCCGAGGAGATCGTGCCGCGCTGGTTCGCCCCGGCCTGCTTCGAGGCCGAGCCGGCCCTGAAGGCGGGCTGGTGCACCCAGATGGGCCGCGGCGACGATGACTCCTACGCCAAGCTCTGCGAGATGCTGGGGCGCGACACCTTCACGGGCAAGCTCTCCGGCCCTCTTTCTGAAAACCCGGGCGTCAAGGTGCAGCTCTTCGGCGGCAGCGAGGACCTGGCGACCCCGCCGGCGACCCTGGAGGCCCTGGCGGCCGAGTGCGACGGCGCGCCCCTCGAGATCCTCGAGGGCGTCGGCCATGTGCCCTCCGTGGAGGTGCCGGCCCTGTTCGCCGAGAAGCTTCAGGCGGTGATGGCGGCGGACCTGGGCGACGTGGCCAACCAGGGCGTGGCCTACGCCACCGGCCTGGCGACCCGCAAGCAGGTGCTGGGCGAGGAGCACGTGGCGCGCTCCACCGCGAACGCCACCCGCCTGGATGCACCCTTCCAGCAGATGATCACCCGCCTGGCCTGGGGCGAGCTGTGGAGCAACGACGACCTGACCCGTCGCGAGCGCAGCATGATCACCACCGGCATCCTCGCCGCCCTGGGTCGCGAGGAGCTGACCCTGCACCTCAAGACCGCCAGGCGCATCGGCCTCTCCGAGGCGGAGCTGCGCCAGGTGCTGATGCATGTGGCCATCTATGGCGGCGTGCCGGCGGCCAACCATGCCTTCTCGCTGGCCAAGGAGCTGGGCTGGGGTGGGGAGAAGGACTGATCGGCCACGCGACTATCTGTTAGGGCGCTAATATGGTGTCCGATATGGCACGATACGAAGCCGGCCCGAGTGCCGGCTTCGTCCTTTTCACGGCGGGCCGAGGGGCCATCAGCATCGAGGGCAGTCAAGGAGGATCCGGATGAGCGGTGAGACGGCGACGATGGACGCGTCGGGCCAGTGGCGCCGGGCCCTGCTGGCCTATGGCCTGCTGTGGTGCCTGGGGCTCTACCTGCGCCTGACGGTGCTGGTGGTGCCGCCGCTGATCCCGCAGCTCAAGGCGGTGCTGGGCTTCACCAGCGGCGAGGTCGCCATCGCCACCAGCCTGCCGCTGGTCACCCTGGCCTTGGGCGGGCTGGCCGCCGGCTGGCTGCTGGCGCGGGTCGGGGTGCTTCCCGGCATGCTGCTGGGGCTGGCGGTGATGGCAGGGGGCAGTGCGCTGCGCAGCCTGCCGGAGGGCTTCCTGGCGATGATGGCGGCCACCGTGATCATGGGGGTGGGTATCGCCTTCATGCAGGCGGCCATGCCGGTGCTGGCCAAGCTCTGGGCGCCGGGGCGTGTGGGCCGCGCCTCGGCGATCTACACCAATGGCTTGCTGGTGGGCGAACTGCTGGCCGCCGGGGCCACCGCTCCCCTGGTGGCCATCTGGCTGGGCGAGCAGTGGCAGTGGGCCTTCGCCCTCTGGGTGGCGCCGGTCCCGCTGCTGATGCTGGCCCTGGCCGCCGGCAGTCGCCGGTTGCCGGCCACCGGGCGGGGCTCCTCCAGCGCCGAGCTGGTGCTCCCGGATCGCCGTGATGCCCGCATGTGGCGCCTGGTGACGCTGCTCGGCGCCGCCGCGTCGCTCTACTTCACCGGCAATGTCTTCCTGCCGCCGCTGCTCGAGGAGAGCGGGCGGCTGGCGCTGCTCTCGCCCAGCCTGACGGCCCTCAACGGTGCCCAGATGCTCTCCTCGATGCTGCTGGTCCTCTATGCCGACCGGCTGATGGGGCGGCACCGTCCGCTGGTCGCCATCACGGCCCTGGCCCTGCTGGCGCTGCCGCTGATGCTCTGGCTGCCGGGGCAGCACGTGGTCTGGGCCGCGGGGCTGTTCGGCTTCTTCACCAGCGCGCTGTTCATCTTCGTGCTGGCGCTACCCGCCTGGCTGGTGCGCGTCGAGGCGCTGCCGCGGCTGATGGGCGGCATGCTCTTCTTCGGCTATCTTCTGGTCTTCGTCATCACCGTGGTAGGAGGCGGGCTCTATGACCTCTCGGGGGTCGTGGCGCTGGCCTTCCTGCCGACCCTGGCGATCAGCCTGGCGGCCATGGCCAGCATCCGCCGGCTGCTCGCTTCCCGCCAAGCGGAGGCCTGAATGCTCAATGCCCGCATCAAGCTGCGCCACCTCCAGGCCTTCCTGGAGGTGGCGCGCCAGCGCAGCTTCGCGCGTGCCGCCGAGCGCCTGGCGATCACCCAGCCGGGCATGTCCAAGACCATCAAGGAACTCGAGGAGATCCTCGGCACCGCGCTCTTCGAGCGGACCTCCCGGGGGGTGGCGCTCACCCAGGCCGGCCTGACCCTGCTGCGCCACGCCGGACCGGCGATCCGCGCCCTGGAAGAGGGCGTCAGCGCGCTGGGCGAGGCACATGCCGCGGTGCGCTGGCTCAGGGTGGGGGCGCTCTCCACGGTGGAGAGCCGCCTGCTGCCCGAGGCGATCCGGCGCTGGCAGCAGGCCGAGGCCGGCGAGGCCGGTGTCAACGTGTTGACCGGGCCCAGCGCCTTCCTGCTCTCCCGGCTGCGCCGGGGGGAGCTGGACCTGGTGGTGGGGCGCATGACCGAGGCCCGCGAGATCCGCGACCTGGCCTTCGAGCACCTCTATTACGAGCGCCTTGTCCTGGTGGTGCGGGCAGGGCACCCGCTGGCCGGGGTCGAGCCCCTCGAGCCTCACCGCCTGGGGGACTATCCCTGGGTGCTGCCACCGCCCCGGACCACGCTGCGCCAGCAGGTCGACAGCTTCTGCGTGCGCCACTCGCTGCGCCTGCCGGGGCGTCAGCTGGAGACCCTGTCGCTGCCGTTGAGCCACCGCTACACCCTGGAGAGCGACGCCGTCTGGGTGGCGCCGGAAGAAGCGGTGCGCGACGCCCTGCACGACGGCCGGCTGGCCGAGCTGGCCCTGGCACTGGAGCAGCAGGGCGGCTCGGTGGGGCTCTGCACCAACGCCAGCCTGGAGCCGTCACTGGCCCTGGAGGGGTTCTGCGAGACGCTGAGGGAGGTGGCGGCGGGCCTGGTGGGCGGCAGGTAAGGCATAACCCCTGGGTTATGCGAGGCGGTGAAGACGTCAATTGGCAGGCCTGCGACAGGGCGCCACACTGGCCGAGATCCATCACCCCTGGAGACGAATCGATATGCAGGACGAGAGCAAGCGCTTCGTGGAGCGCGATCGCAACTGGCATCCGCCGGCCTATGCACCCGGCTACAAGACCTCCGTGGCCCGCTCCCCGCGCCAGGCGCTGGTCAGCATGCAGCATGCCACCGCCTCCGAGCTCACCGGCCCGGCGTTCCGTGGCCTGCGCATGGGCCCCCACGACAACGATCTGCTGCTCAACTTTCGCCAGGATCCGAGCCAGGGCCAGGGGCTGCCGGTGGGGGAGCGCATCATCATGTTCGGTCGCGTGGTGGACCAGTTCGGCAAGCCAGTGCCGCATACCCTGGTGGAGATGTGGCAGGCCAACGCCGGCGGCCGCTATCGTCACCGCAACGACAACTACCTCGCCCCGCTGGACCCGAACTTCGGCGGCGTGGGCCGCTGCCTGACCGACGAGGCAGGCTGGTACCGCTTCCGCACCATCAAGCCGGGCCCCTATCCCTGGCCCAATGACGTGAACAGCTGGCGTCCCTCCCACATCCACGTCTCGGTGATGGGCCCGGCGATCTCCACCCGCCTGATCACCCAGATGTACTTCGAGGGCGACCCGCTGATCCCGCTGTGCCCCATCGTCAACACCCTCAAGGACCCCGACGCCGTCGAGACCATGGTCGGTCGCCTGGACATGGCCCGCAGCCGGCCCATGGACTGCCTGGCCTACCGCTTCGACCTGGTCGTGCGCGGTGAACTGCAGACCTATTTCGAAAACCAGTAACCGGTTTGAAAACCAGTGATCGGTTCGATAACCAGTGACAGGACGGGGTAACCAGACCATGAAACAGCCCAATTCCCAGCCCGCCAGCGAGCTGATGCTGCGCGAGACCGCCTCCCAGACCGCCGGGCCCTACGTCCACATCGGCCTGGCCCTGGCCGCGGCCGGCAACCCGATCCGCGACGAGGAGATCTGGAACGAGATGGCCAGACCCGAGGCCGAGGGCGAGCACATCGAGATCGTCGGTACCGTGATCGACGGCAACGGCGACCTGGTACGTGACGCCTTCCTCGAGGCCTGGCAGGCGGACAGCAAGGGTGTCTACCAGCGCGAGTATGACCTCGAGAAGCCGTTCAACAGCTTCGGGCGCACCGCCACCACCTTCGAGCATGGCAGCGAGTGGACCCTCAGGACCGTCAAGCCGGGTCGCGTGCGGGTGGATGGCATCGACGAGGCGCACGGTGCCATCGACGACAAGGAGAACGACCTGGCGAGTGCCCGCAGCGCCCTGCTGATGGCTCCGCATATCAACCTGAGTCTCTTCGCCCGCGGCATCAATATCCACCTCCAGACCCGCCTCTACTTCGAGGATGAGGCCGAGGCGAATGCCGAATGTCCGGTGCTCTCGCGCATCGAGTCGCCGGCCCGCCGCCAGACCCTGATCGCCCGGCGCGAGGAGGTCGACGGCAAGGTGCGCTATCGTTTCGACATTCGCCTGCAGGGCGAGGGCGAGACGGTCTTCTTCGATTTCTAGACGCTTCGAGGTCTGACCGGCGCTCACTCCAGCGCAAGGCCCCGCCATCCCCCTCGGGCTGGCGGGGCCTTCTGCGTTGCCGGGGTGATCCCCTCGCTGCCCTACGGCCTGGCCCTACCGCATGCCGTGCTTCTTGAGCCGGTAGGCATAGGCGGCGCGGGTCATGCCCAGCCGGCGGGCGGCAGCGGTGATGTTGCCGTCGCTGTCGGCCTGGGCCGTCTCGAGCATGGTGCGCTCGACCTCTTCCAGGGTCATGCCGGCCTCGATCAGCGCACGGACCCGCTCCCGCGGTGACGCCTCGACGGGCGCGCCACCCGGCGAGGCGGTGAGCATGCCCGAGGCATCGAGCCCCTGGCCCTTCTCGCGCGCCAGGGTGGGGACCCGATAGTCACCGAACAGCGCCTTCTCGGTGATGCGCTTGTGGTCGGCGGTGAGGATCACCCCCCGCTCGACGCTGTTCTTGAGCTCGCGGATGTTGCCCGGCCAGCGGTACTGGCTCAAGGCCGAGCGGGCCTGGTCGGAGAAGCCCAGGGTGCGGCGCTGGTAGTGGTGCTCGAAGCGTGACAGGAAGTGTTCCGCCAGGGCGGCGATGTCCTCGCGTCGCTCGCGAAGGGGCGGCACGGTGAGGGTGAAGGCGTTCAGGCGGTAGAAGAGGTCCTGGCGGAAGCTGCCCTCCTCGACGCGTCGCAGCAGGTCGGTATGGGTGGCGGCCACGATGCGCACATCCACGTCCCGTACCGCCTGGGCGCCGACCCGCTCGATCTGCTGCTCCTGCAGCACCCGCAGCAGGGCGGCCTGGGCACGCGGCGAGAGCTCCGCGAGCTCGTCCAGGAACAGGGTGCCGCCGTCGGCCCGCTCGAAGCGTCCCATCCGCGACTGCACGGCGCCCGTGTAGGCCCCCTTCTCGACGCCGAACAGTTCCGACTCGATCAGCTCCGGCGGGATGGCCGCACAGTTGACGGCGATGAAGGGGCCCTCGGCGCGATGGCTCTGGTCGTGCAGGCGCCGGGCCAGGATCTCCTTGCCGGTGCCGGTCTCGCCCAGCAGCAGCACCGGCACCTCGGAGGGCGCCGCGCTGTCGAGCATGGCGAGCATCCTCTGGAAGGCCGGCGTCGAGCCGATGGGCGCCCAGTCCTCCTGGCCGCGGGTGCGGGCCAGGTCCCCCTCCAGGGTGGCGATGCGCGCCTGCAGCTCGTAGAGCTCATCGATCAGGGGCTCCTCGCGGAAGTGCTCGGCGAAGGCCTCATGGTCCGGCCACTCCTCGGCCAGCTTGCCGACGATGCGGCACTCGGCATCCCCGCAGCCGCGGCAGCTGACCTCGCGGAACTGCACCTCGCGGCCCAGCAGGTGGCTGGCATAGGCGCAGGCGTACCCCAGCAGGGTCCAGCAGACGGGCTCGGCCTGGGGCCCTCGCGGGCGCCAGACATCGACCTCGAAGGAGCCCTTCCAGATGAACTCGCTGTAGAACCGGTCGTTCTCCAGGTCCATCTCCAGGTGCACCGGCACCGCCTGGACATGGCCCTGCAGGGCGTGCAACTGGGGGCCGGCCAGGTAGCTCTCCTCCAGTGCCTGGTCGTCTCCCCTGAGTGACCTGCCGAGCTCCGCATCCATCAGTCCCGAGTGGTAGCCCAGCCGCATGAAGAGCCCGCGGGCGCGCTCCATGCCCAGGGTGGTCACCAGCTCGTTGCGGAAGAAGGACGAGGCCGCCAGCGGCATCAGCAGCATGCGTTGCTCGCCGAGCCAGATCTGGCCTTCCTCCGGCAGGAAACGCAGGGCATCCATGAGGTCGCGGGCACTGGGGTAGTCGGGGGGTGAGGCGGACATGACGTCTTCCAGCTGTCTCGGATCAAGGCAAGAGGATATCACCCCCCGCCCCGAGGAGAGGGGGAACGGGCTATTCTGAGGAAGTGAGGCCTTCATCATTTGCTCAGGGGCTCATCAAATGGTTGAGCCATAGAATCGAACAGGTGTCCGCAATCCGGACATTTCGGTTCCTGGAGACTCGCCTAGTGCCCTGATGACAAGGGTTTTTCCGATAACGGCACGGTTTTTGACAGCTAATTGGCGTGGAGCCCGATGCTAACCTCTTGATTTATACCAAAGTCTAAGACGCTGGTGTCGGTGTGCTCCGAAGGCGACATGCCCTTGACGAACAGACGGGTGACACTGACATGCACAACACAACAACGGTGCCCTGCCGGCACCTCCCCTCGCTCAGACACATGCCCCTTGCCCTGCTCGCGGCCCTGCTGCTGCCGGTGGCAGCCTCGGCAGCCCCCGACAGCGAGTCGGACGTTCGCGACCCCGCCGAGGTCTACCGCCAGGTCTGTGCCCACTGCCACGCCCCGGACAAGGCCGTCGGCCCCGAGATCACCATCGCCTTCCCCGAGGCGGCCTGGGAGGCCCGCGGCAACTATATCCGGATGACCGTGCGCAACGGCCGAGCCGCCATGCCGGCCTTCCGTGCGGCCAAGATCAGCGACCCCGAGCTGGAGGCCCTGATCCAGGCCCTGGTGCGCGGTGACCTGGACGACGCGCCCGCCCAGGGCGGCGAGGAGTGACGCCATGAACCTGACACGTCGACAGCTGCTGAAGAACGGCCTGCTGCTGGGCTCCGCGGTGCCGCTCTCCCTGGGCGCCGCCTGGGCCGCGGAGCGCGGGCTCGCTGATGCACCGGTGCATGGCCCGGTCCGCCTCTACGGCGCCGACCGCTCGACCACCGAGCTGGGGCTTGGGCTGCGCCAGCAGGGGTGGGCACCGCGCTACGAGGGGCGCCTCGACCCGCTGGCACTCAACGCCCTGCCTGCCGGCGCCCTGGCGACGGGCTTCACCGACGAGGCGGGCCTGGTGCTGCTGACCAGCCTGCTGGCCGGGCGAGGCCGTATCCTGGCGCTTGGCCGCCACGAGGCGGGACGCCACCAGCTGCTGAGCCATCGCGGCCCGGTCGCGGCGCCGCTGGCGGTAGAGGCCGGCAGCTGGCAGGCCGCCCTGGGACGCGAGTATGCCCGACTGGCCCTGGCCGGCAGCACCGCCCGCCATGCCCGGCAGTTCACGCGCGCCGCCAGCGAGGCCGTGAATGCCCGTGAGCTGAGCTTCCTGGTTCGGCTCTGAGCCCCCATCACAACAATCGAGAGACCCATCCATGAGCACGACACAGCGCATTCTTCCCAAGGGCGTGAGTGAGGCGGACTTCGATGCCGCCCTGGCCCGTTTCCGCGAGATCCTCGGCGCCGACAGCGTCCTGACCGAGAGCGACCAGCTCGCGCCCTATACCAAGATCATGATGGCCGGCGACGACGCGGACTACATCCCCTCGGCGGCCCTGCTGCCCACCACCACCGAGCAGGTGCAGGGGATCGTGCGCACCTGCAACGAGTACAAGGTGCCGATCTGGACCATCTCCACTGGCAAGAACCTGGGCTACGGCTCCGCCGCCCCGGGGGAGACCGGCCAGGTGATGCTCGACATGCACCGCATGAACCGGATCCTCGACGTGGATGCCGAGGTCTGCACGGCGCTGCTCGAGCCCGGCGTGACCTACCAGCAGCTCTACGACTACATCAAGAAGCACGACCTCAAGCTGTGGCTCGACCCCCCGGCCCCCTCGGCGATCGCAGGACCGGTGGGCAATACCCTGGACCGCGGCGTGGGCTATACCCCCTATGGCGAGCACTTCATGTTCCAGTGCGGCATGGAGGTGGTGCTGGCCAACGGCGAAGTGGTGCGCACCGGCATGGGGGGCATCGAGAACTCCAGCTCCTGGCAGGTCTTCAAGTGGGGCTATGGCCCCTACATCGATGGCCTCTTCACCCAGTCCAACTTCGGCATCGTCACCAAGATGGGCCTCTGGCTGATGCCGGAGCCGCCCGCCTATCGTCCCTTCCTGATCCAGTACCAGGATCCCGAGGACATCGAGGAGATCGTCGATGTGCTGCGCCCGCTGCGCATCGCCCAGATCATCCCCAACGCCGTGGTCATCGTGCATACCCTCTGGGACGCGGGCACCCACGTGGTGCGCAAGGCGTACTACGACGGCAGCGACTCCATCCCGCGGGAGGCCATCGAGCGCATCAAGGCCGATGAAGGCATCGGCGAGTGGAACGTCTATGCGGCGCTCTACGGCACCCCGGAGCAGATCGAGGTCAACTGGAAGATCGTCGAGCAGGCCTTCGGGGCGAGCGGCAAGGCGAAGATCATGTACGGCGAGGAGGCCGAGAAGCGCGGCGGCGGTTTCGAGTATCGCTCGGCGCTGATGAAGGGCGACATGAACCTGCAGGAGTTCGGCCTCTACAACTGGCGTGGGGGCGGTGGCTCCATGTGGTTCGCCCCGGTCTCCCAGGCCAAGGGCAGCGAGACCAGGGACCAGACCGAGCTGGCCCAGCAGATCCTCGGCAAGTACGGCTTCGACTATGTCGCCGAGTACATCGTCGGCTGGCGCGACATGCACCACGTCATCGACCTGCTCTACAACCGCCAGGACCCGGAGGAGACCCGGCGTGCCCATGACTGCTTCGCCGAGCTGATCGACGAGTTCGCCAAGCGCGGCTACGGGCTCTACCGCACCAATACCGAGTTCATGGAGCAGGTCGCCGGCACCTTCGGCGAGCCGCTGCGCGAGGTGCACAGGACCCTCAAGAATGCCCTGGACCCCAACGGCATCCTGTCGCCCGGCAAGTCCGGCATTCGCCAGTGACCCTCGGCCCGCGATATCCCACAGGAGAGTGACCCATGAGTACCGCATACCGCGATTTCCATCTCCAGCCCATCGCCGGCGAGTGGCGCGAGGGCGGCAGCGAACGCCGTGCCGAGGTGACCAACCCCTATGACGGCAGCGCGCTGCTCGATATCCGCCTGGCGGATCGCAGTGACCTGGATGCCGCCTTCCTGGCGGCCGAGAAGGCCCAGGTCGAGTGGGCGGCGACCCCGCCCGCCGAGCGCAGCGCCCTGCTGCAGCGGGTGGTGGAGATCTTCGACGCCCGCAAGGAGGAGATCATCGACTGGCTGATCCGCGAGTCGGGCAGCACCCGCCTCAAGGCCAACGTCGAGTGGGGCGCGGCCCGCGGCATCACCCAGGAGGCCGCCAGCATGCCGGGCCGTGTGCATGGCATGACGCTCGCCTCCAACGTGCCGGGCAAGGAGAACCGCGTCTATCGCAAGCCGCTGGGCGTGGTGGGGGTGATCAGCCCCTGGAACTTCCCGCTGCACCTCTCCCAGCGCTCCATCGCCCCGGCGCTGGCGCTGGGCAACGCCGTGGTGGTCAAGCCGGCCAGCGACACCCCGGTCACCGGCGGCCTGCTGCTGGCCAGGATCTTCGAGGAGGCCGGGTTGCCCGAGGGGCTGCTCAGCGTGGTGGTGGGTGCCGGCAGCGAGATCGGCGACGCCTTCGTGGAGCACCGCGTGCCGCGGATGGTCTCCTTCACCGGCTCGACCCCGGTGGGGCGGCGCATCGGCGGGATCTGCAGCGGTGGCGAGCACATCAAGAAGGTGGCCCTGGAGCTGGGCGGCAACAGCCCCTTCGTGGTGCTTGACGATGCCGACCTCGACCAGGCGGTGAACGCCGCGGCCATGGGCAAGTTCCTGCACCAGGGCCAGATCTGCATGGCGATCAACCGCATCATCGTCGACGAGCGCCGCTATGACGACTTCGTCGCGCGCTTCGTGGAGAAGGTCAAGGGGCTCCGGGTCGGCGACCCGAATGACATGGAAACGGTGATCGGGCCAATCATCAACGCCAGGCAGCGCGAGGGCCTGGAGGCCAAGATCGCCACGGCCCGGCAGGAGGGCGCGACCGTCCTGCTTGACGGCGAGATCGACGGCCAGCTGGTACCGCCCCACGTGTTCGGCGACGTCACCCCGGAGATGGAGATCAGTCGCGAGGAGATCTTCGGTCCGCTGGTGGGCATCCAGAAGGCCCGCGACGAGGCCCATGCCCTGACGCTTGCCAATGCCAGCGAGTATGGGCTCTCGAGCGCGGTGTTCACCGCCGACCTGGCGCGAGGCACACGCTTCGCCCAGGGCATCAAGGCGGGCATGACACACGTCAACGACATGCCGGTCAACGACGAGGCCCACGTGCCCTTCGGCGGCGAGAAGAACTCTGGCCTGGGCCGCTTCAACGGCGACTGGGCCATCGAGGAGTTCACCACCGACCAGTGGATCAGCGTCCAGCATTCGCCGCGCGCCTACCCCTTCTAAGCACGACCGACGGCCCTGCCACCCCTCCCCAGGGGTGGCAGGGCGAGCCAACAAGAGAGACAACACCCGATGAAGTATCCGACAACCGTCTGGCTGGCCGCCCTGGGCGCCAGCCTCCTTGCCACGCCCGCTCTTGCCGTCAATGGCCACTACCCTCCCGGCATCGAGGGGCTGAGCGCGGCGGCTGTGCCGCCGGAAGGCCTCTACTACCGGGGCTACCTGCTCCACTACGACGTCGACAACTTCAACGACAGCTCGGGCACTGCAGTGCCGGGTGACAATAGTGGCACTGTGACGGCACTGGCCCATCGCCTGATCTGGATCACCGACAAGACGTTCCTGGGGGCCGACTACGGGGTCGAGGCGATCGTGCCGATGCTCGACATCGAGCTCGACCTCGATGTCGCCGGCGGCCAGCGCTTCGAGGACGACGGCCTCGGCGACGTCTTCGTCGGCCCGCTGATCCTCGGCTGGCACGGCGATCAGTGGGACGCTACCTTCGCCGCCGGCCACTGGTTCGACACCGCCGATTTCGAGGCCGACAACCCGGCCTCGGTGGGCAAGGGCTACGGTAGCACCATGCTGACCCTGGGTGGCGTCTGGCACCTCGATGCCGAGCGGCGCTGGAACGTCTCGGCACTGTCGCGCTACGAGATCAAGACCGAGCAGGATGACACCGGCATCACGCCGGGAGACAGCTGGCTGGTGGAGTGGGGCATCGGCCATCGCCTGGAGAACGGCCTGGAGCTCGGCCTGGTGGGCTATGACGCCTGGCAGCTGGAGGCCGATGACGGCGCGCCGACCAGCGCCAAGGCCGAGCGTCATGCCATCGGTGCCGAGGCGGGCTACCTCTGGCCCACGGCCGGGGTGATGCTCAAGGCCGCCGCCTACCACGAGTACGACGCCAGTGCCGGTGGCCTGAAGGGCCTGGAGAGCGAGGGTGACGCCCTGCGCCTGCAACTGACCAAGTTCCTGTGAGCCGTCCCCGGCCGTCACGCCGTCGGCGGGGGGGGCATCACCGGAGCGTTACCATCCCCGCTCGGCCACCGGCCGGGCGGGGCCTTCTAGGAAGGAGATGATCCATGCAGATTCAAGCGGCCGTGACCCCGGCGCAGGGGAGTGACTTCGCGTGGCAGGCGGTGGAGCTCGCCGAGCCCGCCCTGGGCGAGGTGCGGGTGCGTATCGTGGCGACGGGTGTCTGCCATACCGATGCCGTGGCCAGGGACCTCGGCATCGCGCCCTTTCCCATCGTGCTGGGCCACGAGGGCGCCGGGGTGGTCGAGGCCCTCGGCGAGGGCGTGACGGGGCTCGCGGTGGGCGATCACGTGGTGCTGTCGTTTGCCCACTGCGGCAGCTGTGGCCACTGCCTGACCGGCCATCCCACCGTCTGCGACACCTTCAACGAGCTCAACTTCGGCGGCGCCATGGACGACGGCGGCCACCGCCTGGCCCGTGACGGTGAGGCGCTGGCGACCTTCTTCGGCCAGTCGTCGTTCGCCACTCATGCCGTGGTCAGCGCCCGCAACGCGGTGAAGGTGGACCCCGAGGTGGACCTGGCGCTGCTCGGCCCGCTGGGCTGTGGCATCCAGACCGGGGCCGGCACCGTGCTCAACCGGCTCAAGCCCGACTTCGGCACGAGCCTCGTGGTCTACGGCTGCGGCGCGGTGGGGCTCTCCGCCATCATGGCGGCAAGCATCGCCGGTTGCCGGCACATCATCGCGGTGGATGTCCATGACAGCCGCCTCGAGTTGGCCCGGGAACTGGGTGCCACCCATGCCCTCAACGGCAAGCACGAAGCCGTGGTCGAACGTATCCGGGAGATCACCGGCGGCGGCAGCGAGTTCGCGGTGGAGACCACCGGGGTGCCGGCGGTGGTGCGCCAGTCGCTGCAGGCGCTGCGTCCGCTGGGCGTCTCGGCGATCGTCGGCGTGACGCCCGAGGTGACCCTCGACGTGCACCAGGACCTGATGGCCGAGGGCAAGTCGATGATCGGGGTGATCGAGGGCGACTCCGTGCCGCGGGTCTTCATCCCGCAGCTGGTGGCCTACTACAAGGCGGGGCGCTTCCCCTTCGACCGGCTGGTGAAGTTCTATGCGCCGGAGCAGATCAATCAGGCCTTCGAGGACTCGAAGAACGGCACCACCGTCAAGCCGGTGCTGAAGATCGACTGACCCGCCGAGACCTGGTGGCAGGCGCCGCGCGACCGCCACGGCCGGTGCCCGACAGCCCACCCGCAACGAAGGGGGCGGCATCCAGGGATGCCGCCCCCTTTCCGTTCTGCCGGGCGTCGCCGTCCGAGCGAGGCTACCCCAGGTAGGCCAGCGCCCCGGCGGCCATGGCCTCGATGCCGGTGCGCAGCGTGACCTCGTTGCCCGGGAAGTAGTAGGGCGAGTGGGGCATCTCCAGGTGGCGCATCTTCTCCGCCACGCCGTTGCCCGGCGTGGCCTGCCAGCGCTCCTCGGGGGTCGCCCCGATGAACCAGTAGACGTAGGGGATATCCTCGCCGCCGAAGCCGCCGGCCTCGGCGCTGCCGAAGAACGGGAAGTCCTCGCTGCCGTTGAGGCGCGGCATGGCGTAGAGGTTGGCCTCGCCGAAGTGCGCGCCGTGGGCGCTGCGCACATGCTCCACCGCCGTGGCATCGTTGTGCAGCGCGATGGTCTCGTTGAGCACGCGGAATTCCGGCGGCTTCGGCGAGCGGCCGGCTTCGCACTCGGCCTGGATGATGCGCTCGATGGACGCCACCACCTGGCGGTGGAGGGCGTCGTCGAAGCTACGGATGTTGATCTCGAGCTCGGCGGAGTGCGGGATGATGTTGGCCTGGGTGCCGGCATGCAGCTTGCCGACGGTGACCACTACGGTCTCCTCCGGCGGCACCTCGCGGGAGACGATGGTCTGCAGGCGCGTGACCACATGGGCGGCAATCACCACCGGGTCCACCGTCTGGGCCGGCATGGAGCCGTGGCCGCCGGCGCCGTGGATCATCACCGACAGGTTCGTGCAGGCGGCCATGGTGCCGCCGGCACGATGGCCGACGGTGCCGGCGAGGGCCGGCATGTTGTGCTGGCCGAGGATCACGTCGGGCCGGGCGAAGCGTTCGTAGAGGCCATCATCGAGCATGGCCCTGGCCCCGCCGAAGATCTCCTCGGCCGGCTGGCAGATCAGCATCAGGGTGCCGGACCAGTGTTCCTTCAGCCCCGCCATCACCGCGGCGGTGCCCACCACGCAGCTGCTGTGCAGGTCGTGGCCGCAGGCATGCATCAGCGGGACCGTGCCGTTCTCGGTCTCCGCCGTGCGCGTGCTGGCGTAGTCCAGGCCGGTCTCCTCCTTGATCGGCAGGGCGTCCATGTCGCCGCGCAGCATCACCGTGGGGCCCTCGCCGTTGCGCAGCAGCGCCACCACGCCGGTGCCGCCCACGCCACGGGTCACCTCAAGGCCGAGCTGTTCCAGTGCCTCGGCCAGGCGGGCACTGGTGGCGTGCTCCTGGAAAGGCAGCTCGGGATACTGATGGAGCTGGCGATAGAGCGCCTGGACCGTCTCGAAGGCCGCGTCGGTCTGGGCGCCGATCGCCTCTTTCAGGTCGGGATCTTGGGCGTGCATGGTCATGAGAGTCTCCGTATCCATCAAGAAGGTTGGCGGGCCGCGGACGGGTCCTGGGAGGCCGGCTGGCTGAAGTGCTGGCTGACGGCAACGACGAGGAGGTTGAGCAGGATCGCCCAGACCCCGGCATGCCAGCCCAGCGGGGAGCTCCAGATGAACTCCATCAGCAGATAGGCCAGGCTGCCGACCAGGGCACCAAGCATCACGCTGGCGCGGCGCAGGCGCGGGAAGAACAGTGCGCCGATCACCATCGGGAACAGCTGGACGAGCAGGCCATAGGCCCCGAGCAGCAGCATGACCAGCGAGGCGGGGTTGATCAGCGCAAAGAGATAGGCGGTCAGCGACAGCCCGAGCACGCTCCAGCGGGTGGCAGATACCGAGGCCTTCTCGCTGGCCCCCTTCATCACCGTGGGGCCGAAGACATCGCGCACCAGCACCACGGCCGCGGTATGGGCCAGGTTGGCCCCGGTGGACATGGCGGCCGCCAGCGCGCCGGAGAGCATCAGGCCGATGACCCAGGGCGAGAAGTTGGCCACATCCATCACCATGCGCAGCAGCACGGTATCGGCACGCGCCAGGGGCTCATCGGCGAACACCAGGATGCCGGCGAAGCCGATGAACAGCAGCGGTACCAGCAGGTAGGCGTAGAGCGGATAGAAGACACTGACCTTGCGCAGGGACTTGCCGCTGTCCGCCGAGTAGAACTTCATGAACAGGTGCGGCCACATGGCGCCGCCGAAGGCGCTGACCAGCACGGCGGTACTGAAGTAGCCCCAGCTCATGTCGGTGGCGCCCGGCATGGTCAGGTATTCGGGGGCGGCCTGCTGGAGCTGGGCAAACATCTCGCCGACGCCGCCATAGAGGCGTTCGGGAATGGTAAGGCCGAGGAACCAGGCGATGGCGATCATCATGATGCCCTGCATCAGGTTGGTCCAGCCGATGCCGCTCAGGCCGCTGGCGAACACATAGGCGGCCACCACCAGGAAGGCCAGCAGGGCCCCCAGCCAGAAGGGTACCAGGCCATCGGTGGCCGCCTGGAACAGCAGGCCGGCCCCGGCGATCTGGATGGTCAGGTAGGGCACCAATGCCAGCACGCCGATGACCCCGGCCAGGATACCGAGCGGCTTGCTGCGGTAGTGGTCGGCGATCATGTCGCCCTGGGTGAGATAGCCGCGCTCGCGTCCCAGCTTCGCCACCCGCGGACCCAGGGCCCAGATGGTGATCGGTACCAGCGACAGGTAGGCGAGGATATAGAAGCCCGGCGAGCCATGCTGGTAGGCCCAGCCCGGCGCACCGAGGAAGGCGAAGGCGGAGAAGATCTCGGCCCCGAGGATGAAGAAGAGGATCACCACGCCCACGTGCCGGCCGCCGGCGACATAGCCCTCCAGGCTGGAGCTTTCCTGGTTGCGCGCCCGCAGGCCGACCCACAGCACCGCGGCGAGATAGACCAGCGTGATGCCGACCACGATCACTGAATCACTCATGACGGCCACCCCCGTGACGGACGACGAAGGCGACCCACATGCCGGCGAAGAGCACCAGCATCCACAGGATGTACCAGAAGAACAGGAAGGGCAGGCCCAGCACGATGGGCTCGATGCGGTTGGCGATCAGGGCGCCGGGCCAGATCATGGCCAGGGTGCACACCGCGAAGTGCAGCCCCGTGAGGAGGTGATAGGTCTTGTTCATGGAGGGAGTCCAGCTCGCACACGGCGAGACGTGTTATGGGTTGTCCCGAGACTATGAAACGCCTTGTGCGATAGAAAAAATATAGCTTTGGCATTGTTGACATGCCGTATTGATATGGATAGAGTCGGAGGCACCCTTTATCTGTCGGCGAGGCAACCATGGAATTCCGCCAACTCAGCTATTTCATTGCCGTTGCGGAGACCGGCTCCATCTCCGCGGCCAGCCGCCAGGTGCACGTCGCCCAGCCGGCGCTGACCCGGCAGGTTAGACTATTGGAGGAGGACCTGGGCACCCGACTGCTGGAGCGTCATGCTCGTGGGGTCAGCCTGACGGTGGCCGGCCAGGCGCTCTTTGAGGAGGCCGTCCAGCTGCTCGACAGGCGCACCCGGATCCGGACGCGACTCTCGGCGCTGGGCCAGGGGCTGATCGGCAAGGTCAGCCTGGGGGTCACGGTGACTCACCTGTGGGTGCCGGAAGTGGCAGCGCTGCTGAGGCGCTATCGCGATCGCTATGCCAAGGTCGCCTTCGAGGTCTTCCCGCTGCTGTCGGGCCCCCAGCTGGAGCGGCTGCGGGAGGGTAGCCTGGATGCCGGCATCCTCTACCTGGACAGTGCCGAACAGCCCGGCCTCGAGACCCGCCTGCTGCAGCACGACCACCTGATGCTCGCCGTACCCGAGGCCTCGCGCTGGTCGGCCTCGCCGCCGTGCCGGCTGGCAGAACTGGCGGATGCCGACTTCGTATGGGGCTTTCGCAGCGTCTCACCGGTCTACTACGATCGGGTGATGGCCCACTTCGCCCGCCTCGAGTTTGAGCCGAGGGTGGTGCAGTACGGCGCCGACAACATCACCATCCTGAGCATGGTGGCCGCCGGCCTGGGGATCGCCATCGTGCCCTCGGCCAGCAGCGCCCACCCCATGCCGGGCGTGCGCTTCCTGCATCTGGAGGAACTCACCGCCTGCGATATGCCGCTATGGCTGGCCTGGCGGTCGAGCAACGACTCGCCGGCCCTCCACAACCTGGTCGGCCTGGTCGACAAGGTGTTCGGGGAGGGGGGCGTTTCCTCCCCGGGCCAGGCGGGCTAGGCTGGCCTGCCTGGTATGACAGACGAGAAGGATGACGCGATGCGCCTGCGCTGCCGATTGCGCCTGTCATTGATGATTCCGTTCGTGCTGCCCCTGGTCCTGCTGGCAGGCTGCGAGGAGACGCCGACCGGGCGCTCCCAGCTGGCCCTGGTGCCTGACACCCTGATGGTGCAGATGGGCGGGGATGCCTTCGACCAGCTGCGTCGCCGCCAGCCGGTGTCCCGCGATGCGGCCGTCAACCGCCGGGTTCAGTGCGTGGCCCGGGCGGTGGTGGCCGCTGCCGAGGCGCGCTACCCGGCCGCCGACCGGCCCGGGGCCTGGGAGGTGGTGGTCTTCGAGGATCCCTCCCCCAACGCCTTCGCCCTGCCGGGGGGACGCATCGGCGTGCATACCGGCCTCTTGCGGGTGGCCGAGACCCCGGCCCAGCTGGCGGCGGTGATCGGGCACGAGGTGGGCCATGTGCTGGCCGACCACGGAAACGAGCGTCTCACCCAGCAGCTCGGCATCAAGGCCGTGCTGCTGCTGGTGGGTTTTTTCGGGGAGGGGGAGCTGGGCCAGCAGCAGCTGATGCAGGCCCTGGGTCTCGGCGCCCGGCTCGGCATCAGCCTGCCGTTCAGCCGCGCCCACGAGGAGGAGGCCGACCTGATGGGCCTGGCGATCATGGCGCGGGCGGGGTTCGACCCACAAGAGAGCGTGGCTCTGTGGCGCAATATGGCGAAAGTCGGCGGTGGCCAGCCGCCCGAGTTCCTCTCCACCCACCCGGCCCACGGCTCGCGCATCGAGGCACTTCAAGACGCCATGGAAGCGGCCGAAGCAGCCTATCGCGCCACCACCCCGGCCGATTGCACCGGCTAGGCGGGGCGGGCCTGTCCGGGACGACGGCCGTGTGGCACAGGCATCACCGGTCGCGTCACTCGGCGAACATCTCGAACAGCAGGCCGCGCAGCCAGCGGTTGCCGGCATCCTGATGGAAGCGGCGGTGCCAGAAGACCTTGATGGGGATCTCGGGGAAGGGCAGGGGATGCTCGCGCATCGTCAGCGCGAAGCGCTCGTGCGTCACCTCGGCCAGCTTGTCGGTGACCGTCACCACCAGGTCGGTGTGGCTGATGATATAGGGCACGGCGGCGAAGTGGGGAAGCTCGAGGCGGACCGGCCGGGTGACCCCGCCCCTGGCCAGGGACTCCTCGACGATGCCGTGCCCGGTGCCACGGGCCACCACCACGGCATGGCGGGCCACGACGAAGTCGTCCAGGCCGAAGTCGCCGCCCGCCAGGGGGTGGTCGCGGCGCATCAGGCAGACATAGCGCTGCACGAAGAGCCCCTGCTGGTAGAAGCCGGCGCCGAGCTGGGGGATCAGGCCGATCGCCAGGTCGATCCGGCCATCCTCCATCTCCCGCTTCAGGTCGTCGTTCTGGCTGCGTACGGTGCTCAGCCGGATGCCGGGCGCCTGCTCGGCCAGGCGCTGCAGCAGGCGGGGCAGGAAAACGATCTCGCCGATGTCGGTCATGGCGATGTTGAAGGTGCGCTCGCTGACGGCGGGGTCGAAGTCGTCCGGCCGGTTGAGGGCTTCCTGCAGATGGGCCAGGGCCTGGGCCACCGGTGGGTGCAGCCGGCTGGCCAGCGGGGTCGGCATCAGGCCCCGGGAGGTGCGCTCGAAGAGCTCGTCGCCCAGCAGCTTGCGCAGCCGTTTCAGGGCATGGCTCACCGCCGGCTGGGTAAGCCCGAGGCGCAGGGCCACGCGCTGGGTGTTCTGCTCCTGGTAGAGCAGGTCGAAGACCACCAGCAGGTTGGTGTCGATCTCCGAGAGCCGGATCATGGGTGCTTCCCGCGGCCCGAGCGAGCCGGCAGGGCGCGTCGCCGGGCATGGGACAAAGGTCTATGCCGCTCCCAGGAAAGGCTGGCAAGTGATTGATCCATCTGCTTATTCGCGTCGCTTATGCGGTGAATGAAGGTGGCTGTGTGGCCGCCGTCCGGCCCGGGGCATAGCGTGAGGCAACCCCCACGACACCCCCTGGCTGGAGACTCACATGGTATCCGACAACCACGATACGCGCCTTTCCATCGGCATCATCGGCGGCGGCATCGGCGGCGTTGCACTGGCCGTCGCCCTCTCGCGGGATCCGGGCCTCGAGGTGCGGCTGTTCGAGGCCGCCGAGCGCTTCTCGGAGATCGGTGCCGGGGTCTCCTTCGGGCCCAACGCCGTCAAGGCCATCACGCTGCTCGGCCTGGAGGCCTCCTACCGCCGCATCGCCGATTCCTCACCCGCGCCCTTCGAGGATGTCTGGTTCGAGTGGCGGCGCTGGCATGACGACGCCTACCTGACCGCCACCCTGGCCCCGGGCTGTGGCCAGTCCTCGGTCCACCGGGCCGACTTCCTGGAGGCCATCGTCGAGAACCTGCCCGACGGCATCGCCCGCTTCGGCAAGCGCTGCGTCGAGGTGACCCAGAACGCCGAGGGCGCCACGGCTCACTTTTCCGATGGCACCACCTTCAGCGCCGACATCCTGATCGGCTTCGACGGCATCAAGTCGGCGGTGCGCGAGCATGTGCTGCCCCCGGCGCAGCATGGCGACCTCGGTCCCTTCTGGAGCGGGACCTATGCCTATCGCGGCATGGTTCCCACCCAGCAGCTGGAGGCCGCCATGGCGGCCAAGGGCGCTGACAGTCGCCTGGCACGGGTGCCGCAGATGTACCTGGGGCCGGACCGCCACATCCTCACCTTCCCGGTGAAGCAGGCCGAACTGATCAACGTGGTGGCCTTCATCACCGACCGCTCCACGCCGACGCCCCGGCTCCCCGCGGGCGAGGAGTGGGTCAAGGCGGTGTCCCAGGACGAGCTGCTGGAGGTGTTCGACGGCTGGGGGGCTGGGTCACAGGCCATCCTCGACTGCATCCCCGAGCCCACGCGCTGGGCCCTGCACGAGCTTCCCGAACTGCCGCGCTACCGTCGCGGCCGGGTGCTGGTCGTGGGCGATGCCGCCCATGCCATGGTGCCCCACCAGGGCGCGGGCGCCGGCCAGGCGCTGGAGGATGCCTACGTGCTGGCCAGCCTGCTGACCGATGCGGCCTGCGACCGGCAGAGCGCCGAGCAGGCGCTGGCGGCCTTCGAGGCGGTCCGTCACGCGCGTGCCTGCAAGGTGCAGCGCACCTCCCATGAGGCGGGCGACGTCTACGAGTACGCCGCTGCCGGCATCGGCGATGACGAAGCCCGGCTGATCCAGAACCTGGAGACCCGCTACGACTGGCTGTGGCAGCACGACCCGCAGGATGACGTGGCCGAGGCGCGCCGTCGGCTGGGCTGGGAGGAGCATCTCGGCTCGCGAGTGCCGGAAGCAAGGCGGGCCTGAGCGGCATCCCGTGGCGGGCTTACCCCGCCTGGCGCACTGGCACGCGGCTGAGGTGGTTGTTCTCGTCGGCGATGCGTGTCAGCAGCCGGCACAGGGTCTCCCGCTCGTCCTCGCTCAGGGGGGCGAGGATCTCCTCCTGCACCTCGGCAACCTGCGGCTCGGCGTCGTGGCGAAGGCGCTCGCCCTCCGCGGTCAGGGTGACCAGCATGGAGCGGCGATCCTCGGGGTTGCGGCGTCGGGTCACCAGGCCACGCTCCTCCAGCTTGCGCACCACCACGGCCACGGTATTGCGATCCAGCGCCGTATGGCCGCCCAGGGTGATCTGGTCGATTGGCCCCTTCTCCTCGAGCGCGCAGAGGAGGATGTACTGCAGTTGGGTCAGGTGGTAGGCCTCGCACTTGCGCAGGAAGATCGCGACGCTGATCTGGTGGCAGCGCCGCAGCAGGTTGCCGGGCAGCACACTGGCCTGGGTAAGCGGAATTCCGGTCATCGTCTCGTCATCTCGAGGGCGGGTGGCTGGCCGGGCAGGCGGTCGGCCCGGCATGGTGGACTAACGTAACAGAGTGCGCGGGCCCGGGCATCCGCTGGCGATCCCGGGCCCGGGCGGAGCTAGCGGAAGACGCTGACCAGCCAGGGATTGAAGATGATCGCCAGGATCACCAGGCAGGCCGCCAGCACGAAGGGAAAGATCCACTTGGTGATGCGTGACAGGCTGACGTTGCTGATGGCCGAGGCGACATAGAGGCCCGCGCCCACCGGCGGCGTCAGCAGCCCGAGGCTCAGGGTCATGCAGGTGACGATGCCGAAGTGGATGGGGTCGATGCCGTAGCTCTGCTGGGCCACCGGCAGCAGGATCGGCACCAATATGATCAGTGCGGCGATGCCGTCGAGCACCATGCCCACCACGATCAGCATCACGAACACCAGCAGCATGAACACCAGCGGGCTCTCGGTGGTGCCTTGCATCAGCCCGGCCACCTGCTGGGGGATCTGGTTGTAGATCAGCACCCAGCCGAAGGCCTTGGCGGCGGCGATCAGGAACAGCACGATGGAGGTGTTGCGTGCCGTCCGCCTGAGCACGCCGGGGAACTGTCCCCACCTGAGCTCACGGAAGAACAGGCCGCCGAGGATCAGCGCCATCAGGGTCGCCACGGCGGCGGATTCCGTGGGCGTGACGATGCCGAAGGCGATGCCGCCGACGATGACCACGGGGATGCAGAGGGTGAGCAGGGCACCGCGAGTGGCCTTCCACAGCGGGATGCTGGCCCGCTCCTCCATGCCCTTCTTGCGCGCCCGGCCGGCGAGCAGCGCGATCAGGCCGCTGATCAGCACGAACAGCACCAGCCCCGGGAGGATGCCCCCCATGAACATCGCGCCGATGGAGACCTGGGCGATGACCCCGTAGATGATGAAGACCATGGAGGGCGGGATGATCGGGCCCAGCAGGCCGGCACCCGCCGTCAGGGCGGCGGCGAAGCCCTTGTCGTAGCCGTCGCGTTCCATCTCCGGGGTCATCACCCGACTCATGATGGCGATCTGTGCGGTCGCCGAGCCCATGATCGAGGCCAGCATCAGGTTCGAGGTCAGGGAGACATAGGCGATGCTGTGTGGCACCCAGGAGAACCAGGCGCGGGCCGCGGTGATGATCCTCCGGGTGATCCCCCCCTCGTTCATGATCTCCCCGAGCAGGATGAAGAGCGGGATCGCCAGCAGGTCGAAGACCTCCAGCGAGCCGAAGATCACCTGGGGCAGGTTCTCCAGCAGCCGGTAGTTGCCGGAGGCGACGACGAAGGTGAAGGTCGAGGCGAGCAGCACGAAGGCGATGGGCATGCCGAGCAGCATGAACAGCAGGAAGGCAGCGAGCGTCATGCGGTCAGTCCTCGTCGCTCACCAGGGTGAAGACCGTGCGTGAGCGGTCCGACAGCCTGGCGATGAGATGGAAGATCGAGGTGGCGCAGAAGATCGGCACGATCAGGTAGAAGTGCCACTTGGGCCAGTCGAGGGTGATGGCGATGTCGTAGCCGACCGAGGGCGAGCGCAGCCAGCCGATGGCGTACCAGAGGATCACCACCAGCATCGCCAGGCAGACCAGCTCGGTCAGCCAGTAGCAGGCCCGTTGGGCCGGCGTGGGCAGCAGCCCCACCAGCATGGTCAGGCGCACGTGCTGGTCGTGGTGGATCGAGATCGAGATGGCCAGGAAGGCCATCCAGATCAGGATGTAGACGGCCAGTTCGCTGGCAAAGAAGATCGGGCTGTTGAGCACGTAGCGGGCGAAGACATTGGCGATCAGCAGCACACCGAAGGCAGCGATCAGCACGCTGCAGGCCAGCTGCTCCAGCGCGGCCAACCGGCGGCTCGCCCGGCTGAGCCAGGTGTCATGTCGAGCATTCATGTGTGACTCCTCTCTGTCCGGGGCGCCTGGACGCCCCGGTCCGGTTATTCGGCGTCAAGGAGTTGGGCGGTCTGCTGCTGGAAGGCCTGGATCACCGGGTGCTCGCCGAAGCGCTCGGCGAAGGCCTGGTTGGCCTCGCTGAACACGCTCTCGGCATCCGTGAGGGTGAACACGTCGATGCTCTCCTCGAGGGTGGCGAGGTTGCGCTCCTCGGCCTCGATCTGGGCCTCGATACCCCAGGCCAGGGCCTCGTCCATGGCCTCGTCGATGATCCGGCGCTCCTCCTCGGAGAGGGCGTCACGGGAGACCTGGCTCATCACCGAGACGGCGGGAAAGGCCATGTGGTTGGTGAGGGTGAGGTGCTCGGCGACCTCGTAGAAGCCGGAGCCCACCAGGGCGTCCAGGTCGATGTCCACGCCGTCGAGCATCTTGTTCTGCAGGCCCTGGTAGACGTCGGGCAGGCTCACCGGGGTGGGGCTGGCGCCGGTGGCGCGCCACCAGGTGTTCATGGCGGCGAAGGGAATGATGCGGATCTTCTTGCCATCGACATCCTCCGGGCGCTCCACGCGACCATCGCGCATCAGGATGTGGCGCATGCCGGCGAAGGTGTAGCCGAAGGCGTGGAGGCCCTTGCTCTCGAGGTTCGTCAGCATCTGCTGGGCCGCCTCGGTCTCGGTGGCCTGGGCCGCCTCGGCGACGCTGTCGAACAGGAAGGGGGTGAACCAGCCGACGATGGAGGGTTCGCGCTGGCTGGTCAGGGCCGCCGTCATGAGGCCCATGTCGAGCAGCCCGGTCTCCATCTGCGAGAACATCGCCGACTCATCGCCCAGCTGGCCGGCGGGGAAGATGGCGACGGTCAGCTCGCCGTCGCTCTGTTCGGCCACTGTCTCGGCGAAGCGTTCGGCGGTCTGGGTCCAGTTGTGCTGGGGCGGGGTGATGATCCCCAGGCGAAGCTCCTTGGCCAGGACCGGGCTGCTGGCGGCCAGCATGGAGACCGAGAGCAGCGTCAGGGCAAAGGGATAACGAAGGGCACGGGGCGTAGTGGTTGTCATTGTCGTCTCACGAGTCGGTTGTCAGGGAAGTGGTCACTCTTTGATCTGCGTCAGTATTGTGATCATCACAATAATGAGCAATTATCCGAAGGTCGATACCGCGACACCCTTCCGGAACAGCGATGCCGGGGAACAGGACGCCGGGTATTGGCGGAAAGTCGTATTGTTCGTCGCGACATTGATCACAATACTGATTATTATCGCCGTGGCGGATTGCCGCAGCGGACCCTCCCCCTGATGGTTTATCAACAACGACCCGTAGCACACGGGATGGAGCAGAACAGATGCAGTACTTCCTCGACGGTTACCGCAGTGGCGACCCGCGGATCCAGCCCCTGGCCGAAGGACGCAGCGATCCACAGGGGCCGCTGCCGGAGGAGGTGGACGTGCTCATCGTCGGCACCGGCCCGGCGGGGCTGCTGCTGGCCGCGCAGCTCTCGACCTTCCCGGAGATCGTCACCCGGGTGGTGGAGAAGGCCGACGGGCCCCTCGAAGTGGGACGTGCCGATGGCATCGCCTGCCGCACGGTCGAGATGTTCGAGGCCTTCGGCCTGGCCGAGCGGATGACCACCGAGGCCTACTGGATCAACGAGACCCACTTCTGGGGACCGGCCCCCGAGGACAAGTCGCGGATCGCCCGGCTCGGCCGCGTGCAGGACGTGCGTGACGGCCTCTCCGAGTTCCCCCACGTGATCGTCAACCAGGCCCGCCTGCTCGACTTCCTGCTGGAGTACATGCACAACTCCCCCAGCCGCCTACAGGTCGACTATGGCCACGAGACCCTCGAGGTGAAGGTCCCCGAGAATGCCGACGAGCGCGTCACGGTACGGCTCAGGACTGCGGAGGGCGAGAAGACGGTCCGCGCCCGCTACGTGGTCGGCTGTGACGGTGCCCACAGCGTGGTGCGTGACTCCATCGGCCGCGTGCCCCAGGGCCACGGCGAGGACAAGGCGTGGGGCGTGATGGACGTGCTGGCGGTGACCGACTTCCCCGACATCCGCTTCAAGTGCACCATCCAGTCCGCCGACGCGGGCAACATCCTGCTGATCCCCCGCGAGGGTGGCTACATGGTCCGGCTCTACGTCGACATGGGCAACATCGCCCCCGACGCCTGGCTGACCAAGGAGCAGGTGCTGGAGAAGGCACAGGCGGTCCTGGCGCCCTACACCTTCGAGGTGAAGGAGACCGCCTGGTTCTCCGTCTACCGCGTCGGTCACCGGGTCACCGACAAGTTCGATGATGTCGACGACGACCAGCTGGAGAGCCGCACCCCGCGGGTCTTCATCGCTGGCGATGCCTGCCATACCCACACCGCCAAGGCCGGCCAGGGCATGAACGTCTCGATGCAGGACACCTTCAACCTCGGCTGGAAGCTCATCTCGGTGCTCGAGGGCCTCAGCCCGGCCAGCCTGCTGCACACCTACAACGCCGAGCGCCACGTCATCGCCGAGAACCTGATCGAGATGGATACCCGCTGGTCGCGGGCGATCGGCGTCGCCCAGGATTCCGACGATCCCGAGGCCGCGATGAAGGGCCTGGCCGAGGTGCAGCGCCAGTTCGTCACCAACAGCGAGTTCACCGCGGGCTTCGCCACCCACTACACGCCGGCCCTGCTCACCGGTGACGACAGCCACCTGGGGCTGGCCACCGGCTTCCCGCCCGGGCGCCGCTTCCACTCGGCCGAGGTGATCCGGCTCGGCGATGCCAAGCAGGTCCACCTGGGCCACGTGCATCGCGCCGACGGCCGCTGGCGGCTCTACGCCTTCGCCGACATGGTCGACCCGAGAAGCCCAGGCTCGCGCTTCAACGTGCTGATGGACTACCTGGCCAGCGACGCCTCGCCGGTTCGCCGCTTCACCCCGCAAGGGGCCGACCCGGACGCGGTCTTCGATGTCCACGGCATCATCCAGCAGTCACACCTCGAGGTGGACTGGGCCGACATGCATGAGGTCCTCAAGCCCCACAAGGGGGCCCTCGGCCTCCAGGACTACCAGAAGGCCCACGCGCCGGTGCTGGGGACCGACCAGGACATCTTCGACCTGCGGGGCATCGATCGCGGCGCCGGCGCCCTGGTGGTGGTGCGCCCGGACCAGTACGTCTCGCTGGTGCTGCCGCTCGATGGGTTCGACGAGCTCGACGCCTTCTTCTCCCGCTTCATGGTGGCGCCGGGCCGAGGCTGAGGTAATCGCGCTTCACCCGCGATAAAGGAGGGGTGGGCCAGCATCGTCGGGTGCTGGTCCACCCCTTTTTGTGGCACACCGCACGCCAAGGCGGCGTCTTCGCTTGTTGATCCATTGCTGATCGACACCCGCTCGACCAGGTGAACGCCTCGGCGGCTTGGCCCGCCTGCCCGTGCCGGATTGACGCCAGCGACGGTCAGGCCCCAGGACCGGGCTCGATGGGTCGGTGCCTGGGAAGAGGGGGTTCACCCTGTCGGAAACAGGGCGTCAACCGCTGTACTTGGGTGCCGCCACGGCAACGCGTGGCGCCATCACGGAGCGACTGAGGCTGGCCAACTCCTGGAAGCACTCCTCGACGGTCCGCCCTGTAGTCTCGAGGATGTGGTCGGCCTGGCGATACTCGGCGTCGCGCTCCGTCAGGATCCGGGTGAGGTCTTCCTTGGCCATCTTAAAGTTGTTGCCCTCCAGGGGCCGCATGTCACCTGCTGCCATCAGTCGGTGCATCAACTCGTCGGGAGAGGCCTTCAACCAGACCGTGTAGAAGCGGCTGAGCAATCTCTGGAAGGTCTCGGGTTCGGTGACCAACCCACCACCTACCTCTAATATCGACTGCGGGTAGGTTTCGACCACATGCTCCAGGGCCTGGCGCTCCAGGCGGCGATAGGTACGCTGCCCCCCCAGTTCCAGTACTTCGCCTACCTTCATGCCGCCCTGCGCCTCGATGACCTGGCTGAGGCGGATGAAGGGCAGGTCGAGTTCAGAGGCCAGCAACTCGCCGAGGGTCGTCTTGCCGACAAACCGGATGCCGATCAAGGTGATACCGGACTGCCGGGTGCGAGGGGGGGCGAAGTGCTCTGCAAGTAGCTGGTAGGCCTCCTCGAGCTGGGCAGGGGAAAGGCGTTGCAGCAGGTCGTTGAGCGAGGAAGGAAGCGTCTGCTGGTCGGAGGCAGGCAGCAGACCGTGGAGCGGCACGACCATGGCCTGGGCCAGCCGCTGCAGTAGCTCGATCGAGATATTGGCCTTGCCGGTCTCGATCTGGGCCAGGTAGCGCTCCGAGATACCCGATTGAGCCGAGAGGTGTTTGCGTGCAATACCGCGACGAGCGCGATAGGCACGCACACGCGCGCCGATGGATAAGGCGAAGCTGGGCTGGGCCTCTTCGGCGTCGCTGGCGCCCTTTTCTTCTGGTTCCATGAAAGCCCTCGATGGCGTCTGGCAACAGGTGCCTGTTCACGGCGCGGGGGGGCTCTCTCGTCATCCCTCACCCTGAATCGGTATGATGTAAGCATTATAATGCACGTTGGCCGGTGAGCAATATCCCTCTAACTCTTCGCGTCCTGTCGGCCTCCCATCGACCTTCCAGGCCAGGGCTGAGGACGTCAGGCCTCCTCTTACCAGGCTGATAGACGGAGATGTCGCCATTTGGCGGCTTTCCGACCAAGCAAGCTCGGCTTGCCCCCACCAGAACACCTCCTGCTCCTCCCATTGAGACTAAAGTCGGGTTTCGGGCGGGTGGCGGAAAGGAACTATAATGCATGGCGCTGCACTGGAGTTCCCCATGCCTCTAGCAGCCAGCTCTTTTCAGCACTGGTATTAGCCATAAGAGCCTGCCCACTCCGGGAGCGGCGTCAGCCCCAGGGGTGAGGCGATACAGCGAGGGGTGCTCAATATAGTGACGGCAAAGCGAGTGGGCCGAAAGTGCCTCTCAGTATGCCCGCGGGCATCGGCTGCGATGTGGTCGTGAACGGACGCCGAGAGCAAAGGGGCATGACTGGTATGGCAGCGCCATCGAAGCAGAATGGGGCTCCCCCCAGGAATACCCGCATTGCTGTCGGGAGTGCATCACCAACAAGATCAATGAAGCGAGTGCCATGATGAAGATCAAATCAGTAGTGAAGGGCCTGGCCGTGGTGGCCATGGCCGGGGGCGTGATGGCCCAGACCGCGCATGCCCGTGACCTGCGCCTGGCCCCCGGGGTTCCCCCGGCTCACCCGGCGCATACCCCCCTCTATACCGAGTTCGTGACCGCCCTGGAAGAAGAGTCCGAGGGCCGCCTCAGTGGAAAGATCATGGGGACCGAGATTGCCTCGCTGGGCAACATGCGTACGGCGTTGCGCAGTGGCCTGGTGGAAGCCGGCCTGCTGCTGCCGGCCTACTTTCCCGCGGACCTGCCCAACTTCAACCTGATCGGCGATATGGCGCTGCTGGGGACGAACTCCTTCGCCATGAACGGCGCCGTGACCGAGTACATCGCCACCTGTGACGACTGCCAGGCCGAGCTCAATCAGCTGGGCATCGTCTATACCAGCACCCACACGACCGATGTCTATCACCTGCTGACGAACAAGCCGGTGACCAGCGTCGAGGACCTGCAGGGCATGCGCCTGCGCGTGGGCGGCCCACAGTACTCCCGCTGGCTGGAAGCCATGGGCGGCACGCCGGCTAGTACCCCGGTCGGCGAGACCTTCGAGGCGCTGTCCCAGGGTGTGATCGAGGGCTCGATCGCCTCCTCGGCCGATATCATCTCGTTCCGCCTCGAGGATGCCATCGACTACCTGACCTATATCGGGCTGGGCACCTTCCACAGCACGATTTCACACGCCACCGGACAACAGGTCTGGAGTTCGCTGTCGCCGGAGGATCGCGAGGCCATCGCTCGTGCCTCGACCCGGGCCAGCGCGCTAGCGACCCAGCGCTGGGCCTACGAGATGCCGGCTGAAGCAGAGCAGGTCGCGAAGGATAGCGGTATCGAGATCCTCGAGGCCGATGAGTCGCTGCATGAAGCGACGGCTCGTTTCGCCAAAGAGGATCTGGTCTATGCCGCCGAGCAGGCCGAAAGCCGCTACGGCGTCACGGATGCGACCGCCAAGCTCGAGCGCTTCCAGGAGCTGGTCGAGAAGTGGAACGGCCTCATCGAGGAAATCGGTGAAGATCCCCAGGCCGTTGCCGACGCCATCAACCGCGAAGTCTGGGACCAGGTGGACTTCACCAGCTACGGCACCTGAACTTGCTGCTTCCCGGGGCCACCGCGGTGGTCCCGGGCTTTTTCCTCGAGTCAGGAGGTTATTTCATGGCCTGGTTATATCGCCTGGTAAACCATGTATCCATGGGGCTGGGGTTGCTCGGCACCATCTCCATCCTGCTGATGGTGGTGCACGTGACGCTGGATGTCATCCTACGCTCCACGCTGTCTACATCGGTCCCGGCCACGCTGGAGATGGTCACCCGCTACTACCTGATCACCCTGGCCCTGCTTCCCCTGGCCTGGGTGGAGTGGCGCAAGGAGATGATTGCCGTCGAGGCCCTGGAAAGCCTGATGAGTCCCATGCTGATTCGGGCCTCCGATGTGCTGGTCTCACTGCTTTCGGCAGGGGTCTACGGCGTCTTGATGGTCGCGACCTGGGGGAAGGCCATGGAGCAGTTCCAGATCGGCTCCTATGTCATGTCGCTGAACTTCCCCATGCCAGTCTGGCCCACCTACTTCGTGTTGCCACTGGCGTTCGGCTTGGCCGCTATCGTCTGTCTCATTCGCCTTCCACTGCTGGCCAGCGGCACGGCCTATCCCGCCGACTCGCAAGAAGGTTAACTCCATGTCTGTTGAAATCGGTTTCTACGGGCTCGCGGCACTCCTGGCGTTGCTGGCATTACGCGTCCCCGTGGCGTTGTCGCTGATCACCGTCTCGATGGTTGGCATCAGCGTGATGTTCGGCTGGAACACTGCCATCGGCATGCTGTCGTCGACGCCCTACGAATTCATCGCCAAGTGGACCCTCAGCGCCGTGCCGATGTTTCTGCTGATGGGTTTCGTCTGCTTCCATACAGGGCTCACCAGTGGCCTGTTCAATGCGGCCAAGGTGGTCTTTCGTTGGTTGCCGGGTGGTGTGGCGATCTCGAGCATCTTTGCCAGTTCGGGGTTCGCCGCAGTCAGTGGCTCGAGCGTGGCCTGTGCTGCTGCCATGGGACGCATTGCCATTCCCGAGATGGTCAGTGGTGGTTACAAGCCCAGCTTTGCCTGCGGCACCATCGCCGCGGGAGGCACCATCGGGGCGCTGATTCCGCCGAGCATCCTCATGATCGTGTACGGGGTCTTTGCCCAGGTGTCGATCACTCAAGTCTTCCTCGGGGGGATCACCATCGGCCTGTTGACCGCGATCAGCTATAGCATCGTGATTCTGCTGGTCAGCTGGCGTCGCCCGGACATCGTGCCTCGCCAGGCGGTTGATACACGCGATATCGGCGCCAAAGAGGCACTGGTAGAGATCTGGCCCGTTCTGGTGCTGGGCTTCCTGGTCTTTGGTGGGCTGTTTTCAGGCTTCTTCACGGCCACCGAAGCCGGGGCCGTGGGGGCGGCCGGCGCGATACTTATCGGGCTGGTCCTGCGCCGGCTGAATGGCAAGGTGATGAAGGCCGCGCTGCTCGAGACGCTCTCGACCACCTCGGCACTGCTGATCATCGGGGTGGGGGCGAGCATGTTCACCCTGTTTCTCAGTCTGAGCGGCCTGGCGGGCTATATCACCAGTGCGGTGACCGGCTGGGACCCGAGCTACCTCCAGCTGATGCTGGTCGTGGTGGTGATCTATCTCTTCCTCGGGCTGTTCATGGAACCCTTCGGCGCCATGCTGGTGACTCTGCCGGTGCTGCTGCCGGTGTTCGAGCTCTACGATGTGAGCCTCATCTGGTTCGGGGTATTGCTGGTCAAACTACTCGAGATCGGCATGATCACACCGCCGGTAGGCATGAATATCTTTGTCATCAAGGGCGTGGCGGGTCAGTACGCCTCCTTGATGGATATCTTCAAGGGGGTTACGACCTTCCTGGTGGCGGATATCGTCGTGGTCGCACTGGTGATCTTCTTTCCGCAGATCGTGCTGTTTCTTACTGGAAGTTGATGCTGGTAATGCCTTTGGGCATCACCAGCAGGCGTAGTGCCAACTGGGTTTTCCGATCGAGAAGATATCGCTGCGAGATGGGCTGATCGTGTAGGTACCCCCGCTAAAGTCACAGTACTGATGACTTGAACGGTTCCTGCTGTCGCGAGGGTTGCGGGACCTGCCGGCCCTGAACGGCGTATCCAGAACGTCGACAGATAATGATGGGGTAAGCATTGTGAGCAAGGTAGTAGATGTCCATACCGCGGTAGGGCACATCAAGCATGATGATACGGTGGTCTGGTCCACAGCGGGCCTGGCCGGGTTCGCAGAGGAGGTGGCGGCGGCCCTCGAAGCCCGGTTCCTGGAGACGGGCGCGCCTCGCAACCTGACCGTGGCACATAGCTGCGGATGTGGCGATGGCAAGGACAAGGGCATGAGCCATCTGGGCCATGAAGGCCTGGTCAAGCGCCTGGTCAGTGGCCACACCGGCCAGGCCCCGCGGATGGGAGAGTTGGTCCTCGAAGACAAGATCGAGGCCTACCTGTTGCCGCAGGGCGTGATGGCGCACCTCTGGCGGCACATCGCCGGCAAGACCCCGGGGGTGATCAGCAAGGTCGGCCTGGGCACCTTCGTCGACCCCCGCCTGGAGGGGGCCAAGGCCAACACCGTCACCACTGAGGACCTGGTCAAGCTCATCGAGCTGGAAGATGAAGAGTGGCTGATGTATCGCACCTTCCCGGTGAATGTGGCGGTGATTCGCGCGACCACCGCGGATGAGAGGGGCAACCTGACCCTCGAGCGGGAAGCGATCTTCCTCGAGCAGCTGTCGATGGCCCAGGCGGCCAGGAACAGCGGTGGCATCGTCATCGCCCAGGTGGAGTACCTGGCCTGTGCCGGCACCCTGCACCCGCAGAAGGTCAAGATCCCGGCCGATCTGGTCGACTACGTGGTGGTGGCCAAACCCGAGAACCATACCCAGACCATGGCGACCTACTTCAACCCGGCCCTCTCGGGCGACCTCAAGATGCCGCTCGGCGGCATCAAGCCAATGCCGCTGGATCCCCGCAAGGTGATCGCCCGCCGGGCGGCCATGGAGCTGGTGCCGGGTGGAGTGGTCAACCTGGGCATCGGCATGCCCGAGGGTGTCGCCAGCGTGGCGGCGGAGGAGGGGGTCAGTGACCTGATGACCCTGACCACCGAGCTGGGCACCTACGGTGGTGTACCGGCCAGTGGTGGTGACTTCGCCACGGCCTACAACGCCGAAGCGATCATCGACCACGGCTACCAGTTCGACTTCTACGACGGCGGCGGCCTGGACGTCTGCTTCCTGGGGCTGGCTCAGACCGACCATGAAGGCAATCTCAACGTCAGCAAGTTCGGCAAGAAGGTGGTGGGTCCCGGCGGCTTCATCAATATCAGCCAGAATGCGCGCAAGGTGGTTTTCTGCGGCACCTTCACCAACGGCAGCAAGATCGACATCGTCGATAACAGGATCAATATCCGCGAGGAAGGCAGCCGCCAGAAGTTTGTCGAGCGCGTCGACCAGATCACCTTCAGTGGGCGTTATGCCCAGCAGGTCGGAAAACCGGTGCTGTATGTTACCGAACGCTGCGTGTTCGAGCTGATCGATGGCGAGATCACCCTTACCGAGGTCGCCCCCGGTATCGATATCCAGCGCGATATCTTCAGTGCGATGGAGTTCACTCCGAAGGTCTCGCCGGATCTCAAGGAAATGCCCACGGAACTGTTCAAGGAGCAGTGGGGTGGGCTGCGTGACACCCTGCTGGACAGGTAACCCCTGACTCGTCGCTTGCCTCAACCCGTGGCGAGCGACACCCGGCCGACACAACAGGAGTCAACAATGTTCAAGAATGCCTTTATCCCCTATGGCGGCTATTACAGCAGTCCCTTCTGCAAGTGGCAGGGAAGTTTCGCCAACACCAATTCGATCGAGCTGGGGGCGGCGACCAGCAAGCGCTGGCTGGCCAGTCGGGATATCGATCCCGCCCTGTTTGACTACCTCTACCTCGGCGTTTCGGTGGGCCAGAAGGCCATCTTCTATGGGGCGCCCTGGGCGGCGTCACTCATAGGGGCGGAGGGAATTCCCGGACAGAACGTGACCCAGGCCTGCGCCACCTCGACCACCGCGGTGTTCAATGCGGCGACAGCCGTCGAGACAGGCAGCTTCGAGACCACCTACTGCCTGCTTTCCGACCGCACATCCAATGCCCCCCATACCATCTGGCCCAACCCGATGGGGCCGGGGGGTGAGGTGATTGCCGAGAACTGGAACATGGACAACATCGCCGCCGACCCGGCCACCGGCAAGGACATGTTGACCACGGCCGAGAATGTCGCGCGCGAGCACGGCTTCACCCGTGAGCAGGCCGATGAGCTGACCCTGCGGCGCTACGAGCAGTACGCCGAAGCCCTGGCCGACGATCGGGCCTTCCAGAAACGCTACATGTTCCCGGTCGAGGTCCCGGTTTCACGCAAGGAAACCAGGCGGGTCGAGGCCGACGAGGGCGTGACGCAGACCACGGCCGAAGGGCTGGCCAAGCTGCGTACCGTTCAGCCCGAGGGTATCCATACCTTCGGCTCCCAGACCCATCCGGCGGATGGCAATGCCGGGATCATCGTCACCACTCGCGAGCGGGCGGCCGAGCTGAGCACCGATGCTGGCCTGGTGGTGCAGGTGCTGTCCTACGGCCACGCGCGTACCAAGCCGGCCCACATGCCGATGGCGCCGGCCTCGGCGGCTCAGCGTGCCCTCGACCAGGCGGGCCTGAGCATCGACCAGATCACCACGATCAAGAACCACAGCCCGTTCATCGTCAATGACCTGCACCTGGCCAAGGCCATGGGCCTCGATGCTGCCCGGTTCAACAACTACGGCACATCGCTGGTGTTCGGCCATCCCCAGGGGCCGACCCTGGGACGCCTGCTGATCGAAGCGATCGAGGAGACCGCCCTGAAGGGAGGTGGCTATGCCCTGGTCACCGGCTGTGCGGCGGGTGACTCCGCGGCTGCATTGGTCGTCAAGGTGGGATGATGCCGCAGGCATCATGTGAACAGTGGGCAGGCCGGGGGGCCTGCCCTTGGCAAGGCAAGGGAACGCAAGTTCTACAAGGGAATAGCCCTTGACATGGCTCCTGGGATCGAGCCTTTCAACACACAATAGTCCGGAGAAAAGAAAAGATGCAACTCAAGAACAAGATCGCACTTGCCGTAGCCGTGGCCTCCATGTCCTCCCAGCTTCATGCTTTTGAGGTCGCGGAAGTCGACGGCACCACCTTCAGCGTCGGTGGTTACGTCAAGGCGGAGGGCATTTTCAATGACCCAGACGGCGAAGATCGCTCTTTTGATGGAAGCGCTCGCCAGTCGCGGCTCAATTTCGAGGTCGACAGTGAGGTTCAGGGCCACGATGTGACGGGCTTCGTGGAGGGGGACTTCTGGGATAATGCCACCAATACAGCCGACAGCAGTTACGCCATGCGCTTGCGTCATGCCTTCATCAAGGTCGATAACCTGACGCTTGGACAGACATGGAATGGCCAGTTCTTCGCCAATGCGCCCTTTGATGTCGAAATTCTGGATTTCTATGGTACGGGGATCGGCAGCGTTGCCGGCAGTGGGGCCGTCGTCCGGCCGGATCTCGTCCTGCACTACACGACGGGGGGGCTGCGGCTCAGTTTCCAGGACCCGATCTACAGTGATGCCGACATGCCGGACCTGGTGGCATCCTACACCCACCGAACCGAGGCCGGACATGCGTTTAATGTTGCGGTCACCGGTCGCGAGGTGCAGACAGGCGTCGATGATTCAGAGTTTGGGGCTGCCGTCTCCCTGGCCGGTAAGCTGAACTTTGGTGACACCGCGCTTTCCCTGAGTGGCTATACGGGGGAGGGCAACAATGTGTATTCCGGGTGGGGGTATAACGGCGCGGCAGCTCCGGCACCCGACTCTAACTTTGAGAGAAGAGGTGAGGTCGACGCGTCCGGTGAGCTGGTCAGCACCACAGGCTTGATCGCTGGTCTCAACCACCGATTCACTGAGAGTCTGCGTGGCAATATTCGCTATGGACAGGTGAAGGCCGATGAGGTCTCTGCGACGGTCGAGGACGATACGCTTCAGTTCACGAACGTTAACCTGATCTACACCTATCTGCCTGGCCTGGACTTCGGTGTCGAGTGGCGGGATCGTAATGCGCTCACGATGCCGCTTCGTCCGGGCGGCCAGCAAGTCGAGCTGATGGCCATGTATAAGTTCTGATGCGGTGGCGTCTGGGTAGCTCCTTGCCCATGTTTTGATCGTTTAACGGCGAGTCACCGATCGGCAAGAGGTTCGGTGATTCGCCTTTTTTTCATATGCAGGAGAGTGACCGGCGACCCCAAGGCGGGGTGGAAGGGTGAGGGATTCGTAGTGCCCAAGAATCGCCGTGGAACCCTGGATGCCGCAGGTCCTGCGTTTATTGCTGTAATTCAGGAGGTAAGTCTATGAAGTTACATGAACGCGTGGCCGTGGTAACCGGCGCCGGGCGTGGCCTGGGCGCCGCCATGGCCCATCGACTGGCCGAGGATGGGGCCCGGGTGGTGATCGTGGATATCAACGGCGAGGATGCCGAGAGGACGGCGGCAGAGCTGGCGCGTGGCGGACATGAGAGCCTCGCCGAGGCCTGTGACGTGACGGATCGCTCACAGGTTGCTGCGATGATGCAACGCATAAAGGAACGATTCGGGCGACTGGATATCCTGGTCAACAATGCCGGTATCACGCGGGATGCTTCGTTCTTCAAGATGACCGATGACCAGTGGCGTACGGTGCTCGATGTCAACCTGACCTCGATGTTCATCTGCACCCAGGAAGCCGCACGCTACATGGTCGAGCAGCAGTCGGGGCGCGTCATCTGCATCAGCTCGCTCTCCGGTAACGAGGGCAACTTCGGTCAGGCCAACTACTCGGCCGCCAAGGCGGGGGTGATCGGCTTCGTCAAGAGCCTGAGCAAGGAACTTGCGCGAAAGGGCGTGTTGATCAATGCCGTGTCGCCCGGGTTCATCGAGTCCGAGATGTCCGCGCAGATCCCGGAAAAGGTCCGTGACATGCTGATCGCGCGGGTCCCCCAGGGGCGTGGCGGTCAGCCGGAGGAAGTGGCAGGCGTGGTGGCCTTCCTGGCCTCCGACGATGCCGCCTACGTGAACGGTCAGACCCTGAACGTCAATGGCGGGATGTATGTGTAGGACCCGGCGCCAGGCCCTGGCAACGCAGGCCTGGCACCCGGCGGTGCGTGACCTGGCGACTTTCTCGATGTGACAGAAGGATTTGGCGATGGATCTGGTAGATAAGGTAGCGGTCGTCACGGGCGCGACCAGCGGGATCGGCACCCGGATCGCCCAACGGTTTGCGGAGCAGGGCGCTGCCGTGGCCGTGGCTGGCCGCAACATGGAGGCGGCCCGGGAGATCGTGAATGGTATCCAGGCCAACGGCGGCCATGCGATCCACTTGAAGATGGATGTCGCAGACCAGGAGAGCGTGGACCATGGCTTCGAGAGGGTGGTCGGTGAGCTGGGTCCGGTCGATATCCTGGTATCGAATGCCGGGATTCAGCTAGCCCGGAAATTGCACCAGACATGAAAAAGGCGGCTGAAAATCGGTTATAATTCAAGAGCCTAACCAAGAATTAACCGCAACAGCCGCCATGACGAAATGTACCACG